>CAZIVY010000426.1:0-2634 GCA_964542505.1 uncultured Rhodospirillaceae bacterium | reverse complement strand
GCGCCCTCGCGCTCCTCGGGCGGCAGCAAGGCCTGGACCAGCCGCCGCTCGATCGCCGCCAGCCGGCCTTTGTCGGTGACCTTCATGCCGGTGAGGTCGGTGATGTAGAACACGTCCACCGCCCGCTCGCCATAAGTCGCGACCCGCGCCGACCCGATGCTGAGCGACAGCTCGAACAGCGCCTTGGTCACGTCATAGAGCAGCCCCGGCCGGTCGCGCCCGTTGACCTCGATGACGGTGGCGCGGTGCGAGGCGCCGTTGTCGATGAGCACCACCGGTTCCACCCGGAACACCCGCGCCCGCGCCGGCACGCCCGGCTTGTCGGCGGCGATGGCGCCCTTGAGCCGAACCTCGCCGGAAAGCGCCCCCTGGATGGCGCTGGAAAGACGGGCCAGGCGGTCCGGGCGGTCGAAGGCGCCGCCCTCGGTGTCCTGGAAGATGAAGGTGTCCAGCGCCTTGCCGTCCGTGGTGGTGTAGATCTTCGCGTCCACGATGTTGCCGCCGCACATGGCGATGGCGCCGGCGATGCGCGCGAAGAGACCCGGATGGTCGGCGGTGTAGAGCACGATCTCGGTCACCGCGCGGAAGCGGTCCGAGCGCGTCTCCATGCTCAGCGGGCGCCCCGAGCGGTCGGCGTCGCGCATCAAGCGCGCGTGGCGGACGGCGGTTTCGGTATCGTGCGACAACCAATAGGCGTCGAAGTGGCGCTTCTCGAGCTGGATCGCCTCGGCCGCCGGCCAGTCATTGAGCGCCGCCACGACCTTGGCCCGCGCCTGGGCCACGCGCTCGTCGCGCCGCAGCCCCGCCAGGCCGCCGGTAAGCACTTCCTCGGCCCGGTAGTAAAGCTCGCGCAGCAACTGGCCCTTCCAGCCGTTCCATACCGTCGGCCCCACGGCGCGGATATCGACCACCGTCAGCACCAGGAGGAGCCGCAGCCGTTCCGGGCTTTGCACCTGGTTGACGAAGTCGGCCACGGTTTTCGGATCGCTCAAGTCGCGCTTGAAGGCGGTGGCCGACATCAGCAGATGCCAGCGCACCAGCCAGGCCACGGTGTCGGTTTCGGCGGCGGTAAATCCGAGCTTCGGCCCCATGCGCCGCGCCACGCCCTCGCCCAGCACCGAATGGTCGCCGCCGCGGCCCTTGGCGATATCGTGCAGCAACACGCTGAGATAGAGCACCCGGCGCGAGAGCACCTGATGCACGATGGTGTTGGCCAGCGGATGGTCCTCGGCCAACTGCCCTTGTTCGATTTTCGACAGGATGCCGATGGCGCGGATGGTGTGCTCGTCCACGGTATAGACGTGATACATGTCGTGCTGGGTGCGGGCGACGACGCGCCCGAAATCGGGAACGAAGCGTCCGAACACGCCGGATTCGTTCAAGCGGCGCAGGGTCGTTTCCGGGTCCTGGCGCGAGGTCAGCATGTCGAGGAAGAGGCGGTTCGCCTCGGCGTCGGCGCGCAAGGCGCGGTCGATCAGCGGCAGGTTGGGGCGCACCAAGCGCAGCGCATTGGGATGAATGTCGAGTTTCTGCTCCTGCGCCAGGTGGAACAGGCGCAGCAATTTCACCGGCTGGCGCTTGAAGATGGCGTCGCTGTCCACCGACAGTCGCCCGCCCTCGACCACGAAGCCGTCGATCTCCTTGCGCTTGCGCGGCAGGCGCAGCATGGCGAAGGGCCGTTGCTTCTTGTGCTTTTCCTCCAGCGCGGCGCAGAAAACGCGCGTCAGGTCGCCCACGTCCTTGGCCACCAGGAAGTAGTCGCGCATGAAGCGTTCCACCTCCCGCCGCCCGGGCTCGGCTTCGGCGTAGCCCATGCGCCGCGCCAGTTCCGGCTGCATGTCGAAGGTGACCCTCTCCTCCGCCCGGTTGGTCAAATAGTGCAGGTGGCAGCGCACGCCGGACAGGAAACTGCGCGCATTGAGAAAACGCCGGTACTCGCCCGCCGTCAGCACGCCCTGTTCCACCAGCGGCGTCAGCGAATCGGTGTGGTAGAGATATTTGGCGATCCACATCAGCGTGTGCAGGTCGCGCAAGCCTCCCTTGCCTTCCTTGAGGTTGGGCTCCACCAGATAGCGCGAATCCCCCAGGCGCTGGTGGCGCTCGTCGCGCTCCTTCAGCTTCGCGTCGACGAATTCGGGGCCGGTCTTCGCCACCACCTTCTTGGCGAAGCGGGCGCGGAACTCGGCGTAGAGTTCCTGGTCGCCCCAAATCCAGCGCGCCTCCAGGAGCGACGTGCGGATGGTCATGTCGTTCTGCGACAGCCGCACGCATTCCTCCACCGAGCGCACGGAGTACCCGACCTTGAGCCCCAGGTCGAACAGCATATAGAGCATGTATTCGACCACCTGCTCGCCCCAGGGGGTTTGCTTGTAGGGGAGCAGGAAAAGGAGATCGACGTCCGAGAACGGCGCCATCTCGCCCCGCCCATAGCCGCCCACCGCGACCAGGGAAAGGTGCTCCGACGTGCTCGGGTTGGCGTGGCTGAAGACGCGCTCGACGGTGAAATCGTGCAGCAGCCGCAACAACTGGTCGATCAGGTAGCTGTTGGATTGCATCGTCACCAGGGCCGAGGTCCCTTCCTCGAAGCGCTTGCGCACGCAGTCGCGCCCCTGGCTCAACGCATCCTTGAACAGC
>CAZIVY010000425.1:0-17778 GCA_964542505.1 uncultured Rhodospirillaceae bacterium | reverse complement strand
TCTCGCCGCCCAAGGTTACATTGACAGCGCTTTGACGCGGCAGCGGGTGAGTCAAGGCCTGCAACCGACCCCGGACGAGAATGAACCGGTCGAGCGGCTGCCGCGGAGCGAGCCGCTCAAGTAGAGATGGGGAAATCGGGTTATTTGGCGGGCTGACGAGCAGATGACGCACGGGCGGCTGTCCTCCAGGCTGGCGAATACGGGGTCGATTCGTCCACGCCGAGCTCCGTCCGCGTGTGGGCTGAGTCGGATTCGGGATTCGTTCGCTAGGCGATAACTGATTACAAACGTTCGCTGTTCATTGACGCCGAGGCGGAGAAGGTTCGATCCCAGCGCCTCTCCCTCCGCCACCCATTGCCATTTAATTGCGATATTTCAATGAGTTAGAAAATAGCGTCAGGCTTTACCCACCATCCTACCCACCACTTGAGGCCGGCCAAGGCGGGATAAGGGCGCACGCAGCGGGACGGTGTGGCATGGCGGCCACCCGCTTCCGACGCGCGCCTGCCCCTGATACAATTCCCGCGAAAAGGGGAGGCCGCCATGAAGCGCGTGATTCTGGCTTTGGCCCTGGTTCTCGCCGCGAGCGCGCCGGCCCGCGCCGGATGGGGCGAGGCCAGCGCCGCCTACCTGCTCGGCGATTACGCCACCGCTTACCGCGAATTCCTGCCGCGCGCCCGGCAAGGCGATGCGATTGCGCAATACAGCCTCGGCAACATGTACAACAACGGGCACGGCGTGGCGCAGGACCATGCCGAAGCTGCGCGCTGGTACCGCCTAGCCGCCGAGCAGGGCGATGCGACGGCCCAATACAACCTCGGCCTCATGTACCACGAAGGCAAAGGCGTGGCGCAGGACTATGTGCAGGCGCTAAAGTGGTACAACCTCGCCGCCGCCAATGAACCGCCGGGGGAAGTCCGAGACCAGGCCGCGCGCCATCGGGATTTAGTGGGGAGCAGGATGACCCCGGCGCAGATCGCGCGGGCGCAGGAATTGGCGCGCGACTTCAAGCCAAAACCTTCCACGCCAGCGCGTTGAATTCCGACATGGACGACGCCGCCAAGCGCTTCACCCTGCTGGTCGAGTGCTGGAAGTAGGCCGCTAACGAGCGGCCGTCATTCCGCCTCGCCTCGGGCGTCGGCGGCTTCCGATGCGCGCCCCTGCCGCCTGCGCCCCCGCGAACGAGCACCTCGCCTTTTGGCAAAAGCCGGGGGCGGTGGAGCGTGGACGGGGTACCCAAGCGCGGCCAGGGCCGAATTTTTTAATTTGCGCCAGCGGCGGCCGGGAATTTTTTGAAACCATCCGCCGACTTCGTTTAGCCCCGCCCTTTCCTTTCGCCGGCCGCGGCCAGGCGCTATAATTAATTGTATCGGATCTGTAACGATTTACGGGCTGACAATGGCGACCAGGAAAAATCCCGGCGGCGGCAAGGGGCAGGACAGGCTTTGGAGCGACGCTATTCGCCTGGCGGCCTTCCGCAGGCTGGAGAAAGGCGGCGCTCGCGCGCTGCAAATCGCGGCGGACAAGTTGCTGGAGCTCGCCATGTCCGGCGATGTGGCGGCATTGCGGGAGGTTGGGGATAGGCTTGAAGGAAAGGCGCGGTCCCAAGACGCCGGCCCGGCGCTGGCGGTCCTTCACCTGACTTTCGGCGCCGCCGGCCACGGGTCGGCGCTGGTCGAAACCAGGCGGAACGGCGGCGCCGCTTCCCTGATCGAGCACCGGCCGGCGTAATCCCCGCCTTTGCGCCCTACTGCACATGTTTTTTGCTTCGCCAGTCCCACGGCGCCTCGGTGTCGCCCATGACGGCGGCGCTAGCGGCCTATGCCAGCCGGAAACGAGGGCCGGGGGTATCAAGCGGCAGGCGGGGGGGCCAAAGGGGGCACCCTCCGACTACGGCCACGCACATGCCGGGGGTATTCCGAAAATCGCACACTCATTGCCTGGGTGCCCATGTCGGCGTTTCCGACCCGAAATAGTCGATGCCGATAGCGCAAACGCTAGACTCATCCTTATGCACCTGCTTTCCGAATCGATTGCGTTTCACCGGCGGCGCTCGATAACGGCATCATCGCGGCCAAAGAGCCTCTCACTCCACCTCAAATCCGTGGCTGCTGAACTTTAGGGTCCGGCTGTTCTCGGTCACCGTGCGCACGACGTTGTCTGGGGCGCCGGCCGGGATTTTCGCCTCGATCTCAAGCGTCACCGTTACCTCGGAGCCGACCAGACCGGCGAGATGCGCAATTACTTCGTCGGCGATACGCCCGGCATCGCGACCAACGCGCGTGGGATCGAGGGTGACCGTTCCATGGAATCGCTTGGGCCGGGATGGAGCTGGAGGGGGAACATCTGGCGGCGTGCCGCCAGGGGCTGGGGGTTTTTTGGTGTCAGTGCCGTTGTCTGGTGGTGGAGGTCTTGCCGCTGCCTCGGCATCAAGCTGCTTTCGACCAACTTCCGGCTTCACCAGGAGGCCGGTCAGGTTGTCCTTGGAGACGTTCACCATCTGGCCGCAACGCAGGCCCCGGTAACGTCCGGCAGCTTCGTCGTAGCTTTCCGCATACGCGAACGAGTCCTGGAGCCATGTCAGCAGGCCCATGCCATCGCGAATCGCGCCGAATAGCACCGAGGAATCCTTAAGCCGAGGCAAATAGAGATACCGGGCGAAATCCTCGACCAATTGTTTGACCGCGACATGATCGCCGCGCCAGAGCGGCACGCGGTCTAGCTCCATCCGCAATCGTGTGGCCGCGAATCCAATGAGCAGGAGCTCGTCGCTGCGCAGTTTTTTGCTTGCGCGCATGGCCAACGCGTCCTGCCCCGAGAGCCTGAATGCCTGCCATTCAACCGCTGCCTGCGGCGTCGGCTGTCCCGGCGCCAACAGCCACTGATACGTCTCCGGCACACGCGCTTTGACGGCGTCTTCGGCGGCGGTCTTCTGGGTCTCGGCTTGCTTCACCTGCTGGGGATCGAGGTTCAGCGTGACCTGCTCGGCCAGGATCGATTCCCAGGCGAGATAGCGGCGAGCCGCCTCGTCAAGGTCCTGCAGCCGGGTCTTATCCGCCGCGAGGAAGACGAGCGTGTTGCGGTAGAGGCGGGGCGTGCTGCCGCGTGATTCGAGAATCGCTTTGGCGGCGGCCTCAGCTGGGTTCCCCGGTTCCTTGCTGTAGGCATGATCGACCGACAGCACGACCAGCCGTGCGTCGAGATCGTCGGGCACGTCCTGCCCCGACTGCGGCATGGGATGGATGCGGTCGAAGTCGCCGGTCTTGCGCAGGTCGGCGCGCAGCCGCTTGTCGAGTTCCTGCACTACCTTGTCGGGATCGCGCTTGAGTTGCTCGGCGCGGTCCTCCGCCAGCTTGGTGACCGTGGGTTGCGTCGAGTACCAATAGCGCGGGCCGTCCTGGTAGAGGTAGGTGGCAGCGCCCGCAAGCCGTCGCAGCGCGTCTCCGAACCGGGTCGCCGCCTTGGCCGGAGAGGCGCCGCACCGCGCCGACCAGCATCCCCTTCAGGCTCTCGGTAAGATACGTGCGGCGGAAGAACTCGACCGGGTTTCTGTACTCGTCCGTGCCCTCGCCGAGATGCACCTGCCACAGATCGGCGGCGAACTCGGCCTGTTGGTAGCGGCCGCTCGCCACGTCCTTGTGCGGCGTCACCACCTCGCGCCACGGCTTGAGTTGGCCGGTGGCCGCGCTTTCGATGGCGGTGCCGGCGCTCTTGCGCTTTTCGCCGCGTACCTGCTCGTCGAAGACAAGGCGCCGCAACTCCATCCGCATCTTGCCGACTTCGTCGGCCTCGGGCGCCGAAATGGCGGTCAGCAACCGGGCCATCGAGTCGAGCGCGCGCTCGGTGTCGTCGCCGGAGAAGGGATTCTGGTGCGCCCAGCGGTTGCGCACTTCCCGCAACTCGCTGACCAACGAACGCTCGGCCTGGCCCAGGGTCTTGCGGAACACGCTTTGCCACTGGCTCGCCAGGACGGAAAGCAGCGTCGCCACGTCCCAGCGGGGTTTCGCCTCGGTGCCGAACATCGAAGCCTGGCTTTCGGGGAGCGACGCCTTGGCCTGCTCGAACCAGAGCTGTGCATGCTGCGCCTTTAATTCGCGCTCGGCGAAGGGCAGCAGCCCGGCCTTGAGCATCTCCAGCCCCTTGCCGACGCGTTCGTGGTTGGTGATCGCCATGGTCGCTCCTCATTCATCGGCGCCAAGCGCCCGCAAGGCGGGAAGAATCGCGGGAATCTCCTCGGTCGCCGTCTTCCAAAGAATGTCTCGGTCGATGTCGAAATAGGCATGGATCAGCCGATTGCGCATGGCGACAATCCGGTTCCACGGCACCGAAGGAGCGGCCGCGCGGACCTCCGGCGACACCTTGGTGGCAGCCTCGCCGATGACCTCGACGGCGCGGACCATGGCGAACAACAGCATGCGGTCGTTGTCAAGATCGCTTCGCGCGCGACCGGCGACGAAGTTCCGCACGGTTTCGGCCGCCTCGACCATGTGTTGGATGCGCACGCGATCGTCAGGCCGCAGCATATTGCACCTCGGCCGTGCGCATGACCTCGCCGCGGAAATAGGCGCTCAAATCCTGGGCCGTGCGCAGATCCACTCGGCGCCCGCCCAGGAGAGCCGACAACTCCGCCTCGATGCCGGCGAGTCCGAGTAGGCCCGGCGCCCCGCCGGGCTCAAATTCCACCAACATATCCACGTCGCTGTCCGGCCCGGCGGTCCCCTTCAGCACCGAACCGAACAGCGACAGCCGGCGGATGTGATGCCGGCGGCACGCGGCCGCGAGCGCGGTGCGGTCCTTGAACAATGGATCAGCCATGTCGCCTTCTCCTCATAACAGCAATTCCTCCCGCGCCGGAGCGGTCGCGCCTTCGCGCGCCAGACGGGTGATTTCGGGCCAGCTTTGCACCAGGCCATTGTAGGACAGTGCCTCGGCCGCGCGTTTCTTGCGTTCGCAGAGGGCGTAGAGGCGATAGGCGAGTTCCCGGGCGATTTCGGCCTTCATACCGAGCTTTGCAACCAATGCACCCGTTGCCGCTTCCCCGCCGGCCTCCAATACTCTGATCAATTGATGGACCATCTCCCACGCCGTCAGGCGGGGATCGGTTGTCGGGTCCCAATCGGCGGGAAGCTCGCTCGGTTTGGTGTCTTCAAAGAGGTTCATATGGGCCTTCCACACGCCGCCATCTTGCTGATAACAGATTCCGCCACGGCGCCTTCGGTGAGTTTATTGCGACGTGGCATTTCTCAGTCTGTGTTCTCGTGCTGCTCGCGCCAGATCCGGTCGCGCTCCTTCTTGAGCGCTAACCGCTTTTCATGTTGTTCTTGTTTCAAACGCTTCTTCTCCTCGCGCCGCTTTTGAACATTTGCCGACGCTTGGAACTCCGCTTCTGCCCGGCACGCAGCCTGCCTGGCCTCATGGTGCTTCTTCATCCTATCGAGGACGCTTCCCGCCCAAGATCCCGCGAGAAAAATTTCTATCTCTTTGTCCAGTAGCGGAATACCGCTCCACAGATCAAACAAGATGCACCTCACTGCATCGTCCAAAGGCCGCAGTGCATTGCCATCTGGCTTGATTCCGGCGAGCGCCCGCGCGATCTCGATTGCAGTTTCTCGGTCAAGGTGCTGCCGCGGCGGCTGACTCGTGGCACCGGTTAGCGCATCGAGCACGCCTCGACGAAAGTCCATCGCCCCACAGGTTGTGCAGTAGATCGTCGTGCAGAGCTTCTTGCGGACGGCCTCGACCAAATATGCCTGAAGCCAGTTGGTCGTCATGACGGTGCCCCCGCCCGAACCAGCAGTTCGGCAAAATCGTAATTCACGCTCGTCACCCCGAAATCGGGGTCACGCTGGAAAGGCTGTCGCAGGTAGTGGGCGCGATGGCCAGCCGGCCGGTCTTGACCGCCCGCGACACCTCGCGGCTGATCGCCGTGCCGGAGACAAACGCCTCCGGCATGTCGTCAAAGGTTTTGGCGGCGGAAAATCCGGGCATTAAGGCGCCTCCCGAGGCCAGATTAGGGAAAATACCTAGAATAAGGAAGCAAAATTGAGAATTTTCAGCGTTTAGCCCGCCGCAATCCGGTCGCCCTAATTGCCGCGCGCGCAAGCCCTCCGTTGTCCCCCCTCAGACTCCCCTTTCCTTTCAGACTCGTCCTTAGCGAAGGAGAAAGGGAGTATGAGGGAAGGGGGAAACATGTTTGCCCCGCGTGGGCGCGGGTGAGCCCGGGTTGTTACGGAAAATCATCCACGGTTGTCGTTTGCCCCGCGTGGGCGCGGGCGAGCCGCTCGGCCTCATGCCGGGTTAGCCCGCCGCCGATTGCTCGCCCGGATGGCGTCGCGGCCGGCCTCCGTCTTCGGCCCTGTACTCAGGCCGCCGTGCAGCTTGCAACGGCCGTTTCGCGGCTGGTCTTTCTCCTTGTCCCACATCACGGGCGCTTGGCACGGGGCACTGCGTCGGGTCCTGGCGCCGCACCGTGGGCGTTTGCGACGTGGCGTGCGAGGCTCATTAGCGAGCAGGCTCAGACACAACTCGCCATCCCGGCGGAGATAATAGACAGCCACAGTTCGGACTCCATGACGCGCGCGTGTTTATAGGTTGATATTAGCCATCATGGTCCAAGCTCCCACATCAGGAATTCGAGCGCGCAAGCCGCCGCGCCTCGGCTTGCCGGTCAGTCAGCGCCGCCAGTATCGCCGCCCGTTCCGATTCTGGAAGCGACGCCCTCGATAAGGGCACGAAGCCGTTCGCGGGCGCCTTCAACGTCAACCTGGACCGCGCCGCCGTCGGGTCCCGCCAGTTCCATTGCTTGCCCTGGCTTGCCCCAGCCCCTATCGAGCAGCGCTACGGCGGCGGCGATGCGGGCGGCGGGCGGCGCCTTGGACTGGCGCATGATGCCGACCAGCACACGCAGCGCCGTCGCGCCGTGCGAACGCGCCAAAGAGCGGATTTCGGTAGGTGCTTTCGCCATTTGCGCCTCGGCAGTCGTTTTGCGCGATGCCACGCCAAAGTGCAAGTCTATTGCAGATGCGGTCGTGCCGCACCCCCCTGGTAAACTATATGTGTGTCAACTCGTGATACCGACAGTCGCGCCGACGGTATCAAGGCGTGACACCGTAGAGCCATATTTCGGGCAATTTATCGGCCCCTGGAAAGCGGCTCGGTGTCAGTATTTGATACCGTCGGTATCATTGCTTGATACCGTGTTCTGCATTTGTGGCTCCGGCGGAAAACTTGGGCGCGGCAGTTCGCGGTGGCGTAGCGGCGTAAGAGGTAAGAGGCTTATCAACCTGCCCCCAGCGCATGAAGGCTTTTGTTGGCGGCTGCCCCGCATATTCAAATTCAGTGAGAATCCACGTCGTGGCGTGGCGAGCTTTCCAGCGGAAGGCGCCGCGCTGATTGGCGCGGATGAAACCGCGTTCCTCCAACTCGACAATGGCCTTTCGGACCGTGCCCACCGCGACGCCGAGCGCACTCGCAGCGTCGCGGACGCTCAGCCCAATATCGCCGTTGTTGCTGCCGTTGTAGCGGCGATAGTATTCGATCAACAGCGCCCGCGCGCAAACGCCAAGGCTCTTGTAGGCCGGGCTGTTCAGCAACCAGTGGTGCAAACGGACGTGGCGAGATGCCGAGTTCGTGGCCCGGCGCTTGCGCCACTTCACGGTGTTCCGACTTTCGCGTCGGCGTGCGCACGCTGCAATGCGTCGGTCATGCCGCCCCACTCGGCATAGATTGCGCCCATGCTTGGAGAATCTGGCGCTCGCTTTCTTCGGCGGCCTTGAGCACGCGAAGCTGGTCCTGCGGCAGATGGATGTTGATCGCCATCTCGACCAAGGCGCGAAGCTGATGCGGGTCGATGGCGTCCAGCTCGACCGAGATATCGCCGAAGCCCTTGGACCGGGTGTCCGATTGCTTCGTCGGCCTGGTCGGCAGCCGCCACGCTTCAATTTGGTCGGGCGTGACGGCCAGGCGCTCGAAATGTATCTCGGCGTCCGGCGCCAGTTCCCGAAGCGTCTGCTCGATCTTCTCTCCGGCATTGACGCCGCTCGGGTCGTAATCGCCAAGATGATAAATGTAGGTGGGAACGTCCAGGCTGCCGATGCATTCGGCGGCGGTGTGCAGGAAAGACAGGCTGGCATACCAGGCTCCTGAAGCCGGGGGGCGTCGTCCTCGGCAATCTCCACCGCGAAAAGCCGCTCGTGGACAACCTGCCCCAATCCATCCACCACCCGGGCCCGGTAGAAATCGATACGCGCCGGGCGTTCGTGTTGGAGCGAATGAAAAGTCGCGCCCTTGCCGAGGACATCCAGCGCCCGTGCAAGGGTGTGCCGCCGGATCGCCTCGAACAGCGGATGCCCGGGCGTGACCCACTCCAGCTTCTCCGTCTCGGCCGTGTCGCGATCGGTGGAGCAGCGCGGATAGCGGTCCGCGATAGCCGGGAGCTTCCAGTCCGCGTCCTTCTCGTAGCGGCGGAGCGCCAAGGGCGTCCGCGCCGGTTCGAAGGCATGCGCCAGGCTCGGGACCGGCTTGAGGGTCAATGGCACGAACTCGGCCGCTTCGCGCAGAAAGCGCGCGATGGTCTCCGGCACGACGCGGCGCTCCTGCGCCTGGGCGCGCCGCTCGATCAACATTTCGAGATTGAGCTTCTTGCTCGCGAGCCCCTCCAGCGCGTTCTGGCAGATGGCGCGGAACTGCTTCTCGTCGACGTTACGAAGCAGACGCTCTTCGAGATCGGCATCGCCGACCCCACGCCGCACACGCCATTCAAGCTTGCGTATCAGTTTGCGCGTTCGCGAATCACCGGACCGGGCAGTCCCCTGCCGGGACTGTTGGCCGGCCTAGGCAATGACCCGAGAGAGGGTCGGAAAGGGAGGAATCATGATAATCATGACAGCGAATACCGATGACAACAGGGCCACCGGCAGAATCGGCCGGTTGGGATTCTTAGGCCAAACCGCATGGCTCGTGTTGCTAACTGGGGCCATGCTTTTAACTGGCTCCACGACGGCGAGCGCGCATGGCGGCGACGCCACAATCATTCATGCCTGCGTCCAGCAGGGAAGCCAACAGGTTCGCATCGTCGGGCTAAACGAAGCCTGCCGCGGTCCAGAGACCGCCGTACACTGGAGCATTGTGGGGCCACAAGGACCACGGGGCGCACAAGGGGCCACGGGCGCAACAGGGGCCACCGGCGCACAAGGGGCCACCGGACCGCAGGGCGAGACTGGCGCCACTGGAGCGACTGGCGCCACTGGCGCGACTGGTGCCACCGGCGCGACGGGCGCCACCGGACCGCAGGGCGTAGCAGGCGATACCGGCCCGACTGGCGCAACGGTCAATTGTCCCGGCGAATCCGTCGGCGAGGCGCTCGCCACCGGCGGGGGCAAGCCGTTCGTGGTCCGCGTTCTCGGCACTTGCACCGAAAATATCACCATCGAACGCGACGATGTGACGCTCGAGAGCGATGTCGGAGCCACCATTCTCGGCAGCATCATGATCGACGGGGCGCGGCGCGTGACGCTCAAGGGGCTTACCGTCACTTCGGCAAGCAACCACGGCGTCCAGGTGACGGACGCCGGCTCGGCGACAATCCAGGACTGCCAGTTCGTCAACAACGGCCGTGAAGGCGTCCTTGTCTCGAACAGCTCCTACGCGCGGCTCGTCGGCAACGAATTCACGGGCAATGGTTTCCTCGACTCGTCCGACCCGTTGCCTGGTGTCGCCGTCCATCGGAATTCGGGCGCGTTCGGCGAAGGCAACGTTTTTTCCGGAAACGCGTTGGGGATCCAAATTCTCCACAGCGGTATGTATCGTGGCCATTCCGAATCGGTCGACGTGGGTTCCGGGCAGCTCGCCCTCGTCGTCGACAACGTCAGTTATCTCGACCTCCGCGGCTCGACCATAGTGGGCAACGCAAGCGTTTCCAATATGTCGAGGTTGCAGGTGCGGCCGCGGGTAGTATCGCCTACCGTCAGTATACCCAGCACGATGGCGGGAGCGGTGCAAGTCTTCCGTCTGTCCACCGCGCGGGTCCCGACGCCCCCGGCCACGACATGCACTAGATTCGACGTTAGTATATGCGACCAACTACCATAGGGGCATGACAGCCCGGAAAGGCCCCGCCGTTACGCGGGGCCTTTTCCTTTGGCGCTAGGGCTTATGATATGCTCGACGCTGCTCGCCCGCGCCGACGAAGTCATCGAATGAGATGGCGGCATTTCAGAACAATTTGATACTGCTGCGATCAGAAATTGACTGGGTTGCGACTTCTGCAATTGGCACAACCCGGCTGTTCGAACCGATCCTTGAGGACGTCGGAAATGAGCCGCACAGCGGACATCACGGTGGTCTTCGACCGCTAAGTCGAAATGGGGCGCTGCTCCTTCTCTGCTTTCGTCAGGTTCGAAGCCACTGACACTCTTCACGGCCGAGAAGTCCAGTCCGAACCCTCTCAAGTGGTTCGGATCATTGGGTTTTTCTCGATTGCGGCGGGCTCGCGTGCGGAGAATGCCGAGGGGGAACGGGCGGCTTGGCCATCGGTTCGCGTCTTTGTCCTGCTCAATCATGCGATGATGCCGCGCCGAGTCCGATCCGGTCCAGGGTCTTCAACGTAAAAGCGCCTCAACCGGCCCCCTCCACCCCACCGGGAACGGCTTCATCGGTACCGCCAGCGTTCGAGGGCTCCCTTGATGGAGGCCGGGTGGCACACCGGACCTTGTTGGTCGTGCGCTCCGCGCGCGCAAACCCGCGTATCGCCTTATCGGGCGAGGTTGCACCCCAATCCTTTTTCCAGCAAGTTTAGGACTTCACCGTAAGGACCTCTGGGTCATGACGATGTTGACGCCAGTTCTCACTCCGCACGGGGTGCTCATCTTCGGGCAAACGGGGGAGGCGCTGGCGTTAGAGCCCGAGCAGGGCGCGCGGATCGAGAAGGCGTTTGCAAGGGGTTCGGGGCATGGATTGCTGTGCCTGGGCGCCGACGAGGTCGGGGCGCCTCTGCCCCCGGTGCTGTCCTACTGGCGGGAACTGGGGACGCGCTACGTGACCTCGCTCTGCGCCCTTCCCGGCATCGGCGAGGGCGGGCCCAAGCCGCCGGTGCCGATCCCTGCGGACGGCGAGTTGGACAAGATGGCCGCGGCCGTTCCGCCCATGACCGGCGCGGAATACCTGACGCCGGCCGTGCTCGCGGAACTTTGGCGAAGCCTGGATGCGGCCTTCGATGCCGAGCGCGCCGAAGCCAAGCTCTCGGTGCAGGAGTTCCTCAGATTCCGTCATCCGGCCTGGAACCTGGTTGGGCGCGTTCATTTCAATCTTGCGGAGAACAGGAAGGACGAGGACGCCCCATTCGCGTTCCTCGCGACCTACACGACGCGGCTTTCGGCCGCGGCCAAGGCCCAGCATCTGCCGCTCGGCAAGGCCTTGCGGGAGTACGCGGGCGCGAGGAACCGCGAGCGCCTGCTGTCGCTGCTGTTGCCGGTCCAGCGCGCCGCCGAAAATTGCCCTTGGTTGAAGACCATGGTCGACGCCGGCGAGATATTTCACCCGCTGCGCTGGAGCCCGCGACAGGCGCTGCAATTCCTGAAAGACGTTGCCGCGTTCGAAAGCGCCGGGGTGGTCGTGCGGATGCCGGCCAACTGGCGCATGAACCGGCCCGCGCGCCCGCGGGTGAAGGCAACGGTCGGGGCCAACGCCCCGTCGCGGCTGGGGATGGACGCGCTGCTCGATTTCCAAATCGAGGTGACGCTCGATGGGGAAAGCCTCTCGGCGGCCGAGGTCAAGCGGCTGCTCGATCAATCCGACGGATTGGCCCTTATCCGCGGCCAATGGGTCGAGGTCGACCATGAACGACTGAGCCGGACACTCGATCGATTCGAGGCCATCGAGCGCCGCGCCGTCGCCGATGGTTTGTCGTTCGGCGAGGCGATGCGCATGATGGCCAGGGCCGGCATTGCCGGGGATGGAGATGGCGGACAAGCCGACGTCGATTGGAGCGAGACGGTGGCCGGTCCCTGGCTGGCGGAAACGCTCGCGGCCTTGCGGCGCCCCGATGGGCGCTTGCGTATGGACCCCGATCAATTCCTTCGGGGCACGCTCAGGCCCTATCAGCGGGCGGGCGTGCAATGGCTTTATCTGCTTGCACGGCTCGGGCTCGGGGCCTGCCTCGCCGACGACATGGGGCTTGGTAAAACCATCCAAGTCTTGGCGCTGCTGCTGGTGCTGAAGAACGAGTCGGGAGACAAGCGGAAACCCTGTCTTCTCGTGGCCCCCGCCTCGCTGCTCGCCAATTGGGCGGCGGAGATCGCCCGGTTCGCGCCAAGCCTCGAAGCGGTGGTGGTCCATCCGTCGGCGGGGCCGGCCGGGAAACCGAAGACGGATGGCTTGGACAAGCCGGCCGGCGTCGACCTTGTCATTACGAGCTACGGGTTTCTGGCGCGCACACCGCGGCTGCTGGCCACCCTGTGGCGACTGGTGGTGCTCGACGAGGCGCAAGCCATCAAGAACCCGGCCGCCAAGCAGACCAAAACGGTCAAGCAACTCCGGGCCGATATTCGCATTGCCCTGACCGGCACGCCGATCGAGAACCGGCTCGGCGACCTGTGGTCGATCTTCGACTTCATCAATCCCGGGCTGTTGGGATCCTCGGGGCAGTTCTCGACCTTCGTCAAGCGCTTGGCCGAGCGGTCTCATAACCCGTACGGTCCGCTCCGCGACCTGGCGCGCCCCTATATCCTGCGGCGGCTGAAGACCGACAAGAACATCATTGCCGACTTGCCCGACAAGACCGAGGTGAAAACCTTCTGCCCCTTGAGCCGCAAGCAAGCCGCGCTTTACCAGCAAGCGGTGGAAGACCTGGCCAGCCGGCTCGAAGACGTCGATGGAATGAAGCGGAGAGGCATGGTCCTGGCCTTCCTCATGCGCTTGAAACAAATCTGCAACCACCCATCGCAGTGGCTCGGCGACGGCGGATGGGCCGAGGAGGACAGCGGTAAGTTCGCGCGTCTGCGCGACATCGCGGAAGTGGTTGCCGCCCGGCAGGAGAAGGCGCTTATCTTCACCCAGTTCAAGGAGACAACGGCGCCGCTGGCGGCGTTCCTGGGTTCCGTGTTCGGGCGGCCCGGCCTCGTCCTCCATGGCGGGACGGCGGTCAGGAAGCGCCAGGATCTGGTGCGCCAGTTCCAGGAGGACGAAACCGTCCCATTCTTCGTGCTTTCGCTCAAAGCCGGGGGCATCGGGCTGAACCTGACCGCGGCCTCGCATGTCATCCATTACGACCGGTGGTGGAATCCAGCGGTTGAAAACCAGGCCACCGACCGGGCTTTCCGAATTGGGCAGACCAAGAACGTGCTCGTGCATAAGTTCATCTGTCGCGGCACCGTGGAGGACAAGATCGACCAGATGATCGACTCGAAGCAGCAACTGGCCGGAGATTTTCTGAGCGGCGGGGCGGATATGCTGTTGACCGAGATGAAGAACGAGGCGTTGCTGAAGCTCGTCGCTCTCGATCTGGGCGCGGCGATGAACGAGGGATGACGTATGAGCTACTACGCATGGCCCCCTTATGTGTCGGTGGCCGAGAAGCGGCGGCAAGCGCAGCGCCATCTGGCCAAGCTCAAGAAGCAGGGACGATCCGCCGCGCCCGTGACGATCGAGGGTCGCGCGATCGCCAAAAGCTTCTGGGGCAAGTCGTGGTGCGCCAATCTCGAACGATACAGCGACTACGAGAACCGCTTGCCGCGTGGCCGGAGTTATGTCCGCAACGGTTCCGTTGTCGATCTGCAAGTCACGAAGGGCGAGGTCGCGGCGATGGTCGCCGGTTCCGCGCTCTACAAAGTCAAGATCGCCATTGCACCGATCGCGGCGGCGCGCTGGCGGGCCATCCGGCGGGATTGCGCCGGAACCGTCGACTCGTTGGTCGAGCTGCTGCGGGGCCGCTTGGCGAAAGGCGTCATGGACAGGGTTAGCCGGGAGGGCGACGGCCTGTTTCCGTCGCCGAAGGAAATCAAGCTGTCCTGCAGTTGTCCGGACTGGGCGGACATGTGCAAGCACGTCGCGGCGGCGCTCTATGGCGTCGGCGCTAGGCTCGACGAAAAGCCCCGGCTTCTCTTTGTGCTGCGCGGCGTGGATGAAAATGAATTGCTCGCCAGTGCCACACGGGATATTGCGCTGACAAGAGCAATTCCCAGTGCGGCGAACGTGCTCGACGACGGCGATGTCGCGGCCCTATTCGGACTGGAGATGGCCGAACCCGCCAATACCGATACGCCCGACCCCGCGACGCGTGCGCGGCCCCAATTGTCCAAGGCGCTAAAAGGAAGCAAGGCGCCCGCCGGGAAAAAGACATCGGCGCCAAGGAAGAGCAAGCCATCGCGCGAAACCCGGACCAAGTCTTGGACGAAACAGGCGCTTCCGGTTGGCGTCGGAAAAACGCAGGCGCGGCGGCGGCCTCGGAGTTCCGCGTAACGGCATCGCATGACGTGGCTATCGGCGAGGTTCTCTTCCCGGGCGATGGAACGGATCGAGACACAGACGTTAATTTAAGACATCAATCACCCCACCCCAGAAACACCGCATAAATTCCCTGTTATCCGGGGGTAACAGGGATTTCAAATTCCCTGCTCCGCTAGAGCGGATTGCGGGTAGGTGGAACATAGCCGGCATTTTTGAAGTAGTTGGCGCATTCGCTTGGCGAGAAGGCGTTCACGGCCTCGCCGATAACGTCCCAAAGCGCCTCTACGGACCGGGCGGCGGCGGCTCGGAGCAACGCCTTGAGCTTGGCGAAGACCTGCACCCGGTCGAGCGTGTCGTCGATATCCAGCGTGATCGACGCCGGCGGCCGCTTCCAGCTGGCGCAGAACAGGTCGACCATCGCCCCCATCATCCGCGCGATCTCGATGCGCGAGGGAGCGTTCTCCAGCCGCGACATGGCCGGCTGCGAGCACAGCGGCTCCCCCGTCTCGGGCAACCGCCCCACCGCCAGCTTGAACACCGGGTCGGTACGCAAGCTGTCGCAGTCGTCGGCGTCCCCGTACCCCGCCGCGATCAGGAACATCCGCAGCCGCAGCATCTCGGCGATCCCGTGCCCGATCCGCGCCGAATCGCGCCATCGTTTAGCCAACTGGTGGAACCAATTGACACCTGAAGCGGAAGTTTACCGCGTCGAGTTGCACGAGTCCCTAGCTTCGCCAAGGCGAGCGAGAGGGCGTTCCGAACCGGACGCGGCCTCGTTACGGCGTCCTTGTTCCTGCTCGCTCCGCGGGTGACTCCGCGCAAGCGTCTCGACCTGGCCGACACGGCGGAGAAGTGGCTTGCTCTTCTGCCGGAGCTGGTGGTCCGCAACTGGCGGGAGACGGGAAGCTAATCGCCGGACGGCGAGTCCGCCCCGAAGCCCGCCACGCCGTAGCTGGTCCGCCGACTGCCCCCAGGGTTGCGCACGAGCAATCCGCGCGCCAGCAGGTCGTTGACGTCGCGCTGCGCGGTGTCGACCGAACACTTGCCGAGCGCCGCCCATTTCCGGGCGGTAAGGCTGCCCTCGAAGCCATCCATGAATCGGTTGAGGATCGTCTTCTGGCGCGCCGAAAGGGGTTCCTCGGCGAAGCGCCGCCAGAACTCGGCCTTGCGCAGGACCGACCGGCTCTCCTCTTCGGTCGATTCGATGGCGCGGCCGAAGCAGACCACGAACCACGAAAGCCATTCGGTGATGTCGAGGGTACTTTTCTGGGTGCGTTCCAAGACTTCGTAGTAGCGGGCGCGCTCGCGCTGGATCTGCGCCGAGACGCTGTAGAAGCGCTGCCCGGTGCCTTCCATTTGCGCCAGCGCCAGATCGGCGATGGCGCGCGCGATGCGGCCATTGCCGTCGTCGAAGGGGTGGATGGTGACAAACCACAGATGCGCGACGCCGCTGCGCAGGAGACCGTCCATCGGCGGCGGGTCGTTGAACCAGGCGAGGAACCGTTTCATCTCGGCCTTGAGGCGCTTCGCCGGCGGCGCCTCGTAGTGCACCTTCCGTCGCCCGACCGGCCCCGAGACCACCTGCATGGGGCCGTCCTTGTCGGTGCGCCAGTCGCCGACGGCGATCTTGCGCAGACCCGAATAGCCGGTCGGAAACAGCGCGGCATGCCAGCCGGACAGCCGCTCTGGCGTCAGCGGCTTGGTGTGGCCGCGCATGGCGTCCAGCATCATCTCGACGACGCCCTCGACCTTGCGGTCGGAAGGGGGAAGTCCGGCATCGGGCAGGCCGAGGCGGCGCGCCACCGAGGACCGCACGCTGACGAGATCCAGCTTCTCGCCCTCGATCTGCGAGGTCCGGATCACGTCTTCGACGGTCGCCCGCAGTTCCGCCTCGATCCGGAGGTCGAAGCCGAGCCGCCTCATCTGACCCAGCAGCCGGCCCTGCTTGTGACGGGCCTCGGCCAGCGGGGCCAGCAGCGCCTCGGCGCCCCAGCGGAACCGGGGCCAGTCGTCGTCCTGCCAGATATACATGGTAATTATCCGCAAATTATGCGGTGAACATACGCCCATTCGCCGCATCCGGCAACCAGTTTCGCCGCGTCATATGCGGAGAAATTACGCCTTTCGCCGCACAGGTTCTTGAACCGCGAGTTCCACATCGTATGTGCGCTGGAAGCTGATCTGTGCCCGCTTCGGTGTCGGGCGCATGACGGGCGCATGACGGGCGCTCGACCGTCTGGCGGCACTGGATGTGCGCCCTCATCAAGGTCGCGAGCCGGCTCAACGGGGCCAGTGCAACAAAGACGTTGCAACAATTTGCGCTGCGACAATGAGCGCGGAATTTGACACCATTGGGACCAAGCTCGGGGGAGGCGCGCGCGGGCGCTGCGCCGGCGTCACGCGACCCGCGGTTCGACCTCGCGCTTGATGCCCGTGGCTACACGGTTGCGAGCAATTCCCCAGGGCGGCCCTTTGGGCGATCTTCCGGCGCCTTGATCAGCGACTCGGCGGGAATGCCGAGCCCGGTATGCAGTCGCCAGACCATCTTGAGGGTCAGCGGGCGCTTGCGGTTGAGCACCTCGTAGACGCGGTTCCGGCTGCCGATGTAGGGAACGAGGTCCTTGGGCTCCAGACCCTGCTGCTCCATGTGGTATTTGATCGCCTCGACGGGATCGGGCAGATCGATCGGGTAGTGCTTCGCCTCCCAGGCCTCGACCAGCGTGACGAGCACGTCCAACCGATCACCTTCCGGCGTGCCGCGCTTCGCGCCCATGAGACCTTCGACCTCCTCAAGCGCTCGGCGGTAATCGCGTTTGGTTTTGATCGGTGCAACATCCATTGCTTCTGCTCCTCAAATCGTCTGCGCGTCGATCCGATCGTATTGGCGGTGCGTGCCGATGAACCGGACGTAGACCACGCGATAGGGATAGTTGATCCACACGACGACGCGGTACTTGTTGCCCGCGATGTTGAACACGGCCCGGCCGTCCTTGAGGATGCTCGCGCTGCCAATCGTCCGTTTGACATTGGCCGGCGTCGCCCAGTCGGCTGCCCGCACCTGCCGGTACCACGCCATCGCCGGCTCGCGGGCATCGCCGTAAGCAGGGTCGCTGTCCAGAAACGCCTTCAACGTGCCGAGGGCGATCACCCGCATCGCGAAACTCTATCATAGTCCCAAATTGGGACCAAGCGTTTTCCGCCCTGCATGCTAAGTCATTGATTCTGCGGGTCCTCCCTGAGCCTGAACGTATGCGGGGGGCAACAGCGCGGCACCTCGCTAGCGTCAGGCCGAAAAACTGAGTTGACACTTTTTGCTAAGTCTTTGATTTTCCAATA
>CAZIVY010000424.1:0-8042 GCA_964542505.1 uncultured Rhodospirillaceae bacterium | reverse complement strand
GCGACTTCAACCGCGACTACCGCGTGTCGTTCACCGAGGAGGAGATGGCCAAGGGCAAAGTGAACTACAACTATAAGTCCGGTGGATTCCCGAGCGAGGAAGCCCCCGGCGCCAGCGTCTTCTACCGCGACAAGAAGGGCGCGATCTTTCACACCTATTCCTGCTACGCGCGCGGGCTCGACATCCTGATCGGCGCCTACAACCTGCTCGACCTGGCGCCCAAGGGGCGCGACGAGGACGGCCTCGACTACACCATGGAGTGGGTGCGCCACCACGACCGCTACGGGACCTGAGCCGGCGGATTTCCAACTGTCGCGCCATGCTCTAGGTTCGGGCGGCCATGGAAGCGCCCCGACACGACGCCCCGCCGGCGCTCGAGGTGCGCGACGTTCACAAGCGCTTCGGCGCGCTTGAGGTCCTGCGCGGGATATCGCTAAGCGCCCGGGCGGGCGAGGTGCTGTCGCTGATCGGCGGCTCGGGGTCGGGCAAGAGCACCCTGCTGCGCTGCATCAACATGCTGGAAATTCCCGATGCGGGCGAGATCAGCGTCGGCGGCGAGCCCATCCGCCTCACCCACCGGCGCGACGGCACCCGGGCGCCCGCCTCGCCGCGCGAGCTTCAGCGCCAGCGGGCGCGGCTCGGCATGGTGTTCCAGGGCTTCAACCTGTGGGCGCACATGACGGTGCTGGAGAACATCATTGAAGCGCCGCGGCAGGTGCTGAAGCTTACCAAGGCCGAGGCGGAGGAACGCGCGCGCGCGCTGCTCGCCAAGGTCGACCTGGCGGACAAGCGCGACGCCTATCCCGCGCATCTTTCCGGCGGGCAGCAGCAGCGCGCCGCCATCGCCCGCGCGCTGGCCATGGAACCGGCGGTCATGCTGTTCGACGAACCCACCTCGGCGCTCGACCCCGAATTGAAAGGCGAGGTGCTGAAGGTCATGCGCGGGCTGGCCGAGGAAGGCCGCACCATGATCGTGGTCACCCACGAAATGCGATTCGCGCGCGAGGTAAGCTCGCGCGTCATCTTCCTGCACCAGGGGCTTATCGCCGAGGAGGGGCCGCCCAAACGGGTGCTGGACGCCCCGGCGACCGAGGCCTGCCGCCGCTTTCTCGCCCAGGTTCTTTAAGGGCCTGGCCGCACTTGACCGCGGCGGGCGGGGCTGAAAAGCTAGAGCCTCAATCACCAGGAAGGGGACAGATCATGCGCAGAGCAGCGATTCTTGGAGCCGCGTTGCTTGGACTGATCGTCGGTCCGGCGGCGGCGAAGGACTGGAAAGAGGTTCGCATCGCCACCGAGGGCGCCTACAAGCCCTTCAACTATTTCGACGCCAACAAGAACCTGGTGGGATTGGACGTCGATCTCGCCAAGGCGTTGTGCGCGCGCATGAAGGTCAAGTGCACGTTCACGGCGCAAGACTGGGACGGCCTGATCCCCGGCCTGCAGGCGAACAAATACGACGCCATCGTGGCCTCCATGTCGATCACGCCCGAGCGCAAGAAAATGGTGGACTTCACCGCCAAGTATTACAGCGCGCCGTTTGCCTTCGTGGCGCGCAAGGCCGCGAAACTGGCCGACACGTCCCCCGCCGCCCTGGCCGGCAAGTCGATCGGCGCCCAGGCGGGCACGGTCATGGAGCAGTTCGTCGAGGAAAAATACGGCAAGACCGCGAAGACCAAGTTCTACCGCACCCAGGACGAAGCCAATCTCGATCTGGCGGCGGGACGGCTGGACCTGGTGCTGGGCGAGAAATTCCCCCTCTATGACTGGCTGCAAAGCGACGGCAAGGATTTCGAGATCGTGGGCAAGGACGTCGCCGACAAGAAATACACCGGCGATGGCATCGGCATCGCGGTGCGGAAAACGGACAAGGACTTGCTGGCCATGCTGAACAAGGCGCTGGCGGAGGTTCGCGCCGATGGCAGCTACCGCAAGATCACGCAACAATATTTCCCCTTCAGTATCGACTGAGGGCAAGCCCGCCGATTTTGTCGGCGGCTAAGGCTCGGTAGCGGCGCGCATGGAACTTCTGGCGTTCGGCGCCGCGGGCTGGGGCGACGAACTGGCCGAAGGCGCGTGGCTGACGCTGCGCCTGGCGGCGGCGGCGCTCATCGTGGGCCTGGGGCTCGGCCTCATCGGGGCGGCGGCGCTGATTTCGCGGCGGCGCACATTGCGCGCGCTCGGCCACGCCTATGTGACGCTGGTGCGCGGCGTGCCCGAACTTCTCGTCGTATTCATGGTGTTCTTTGGCGGCGGCTTCGCGCTGCAGGCGGGCATGAGCCTGTGGGGCGCCGACGACTATGTGGAGATCGACGCCTTCGCCGCCGGGATCGCCGCGCTTGGCGTCATGTTCGGCGCCTATGCCGCCGAGGTACTCGCCGGCGCCTACCGCGCGGTGCCCAAGGGCCAGATCGAAGCGGCGCGGGCGCTGGGCTTGGCGCCACTGGCGACCGCGCGCCGCGTCATTTGGCCGCAGATTTGGCGGCTGGCGCTGCCGGGCTTGGGCAATCTGTGGCTGGTGCTGCTGAAGGATACCTCGCTGGTCTCGGTGATCGCGCTGAACGAACTGACGCGCATGGCGAACATCGCCGTCGGCGCCAGCAAGCAGCCCTTCACCGTCTACGCCGCCGCCGCCGCCGTCTATCTCGCGCTGACGGCGGTTTCCATGATGGCGCTGGCGGTCCTGGAACGCCGCGCCGGCGCCAGCGCCGGGCGGGTCCGGTGATCGACCTCGATCTCTTGCTTGCCAGCCTGCCCCGCCTTCTCGGCGGGCTGGCGCTGACGGTGGAGT
This sequence comes from uncultured Rhodospirillaceae bacterium, assembly GCA_964542505.1. Classification (GTDB taxonomy): domain Bacteria; phylum Pseudomonadota; class Alphaproteobacteria; order Ferrovibrionales; family Ferrovibrionaceae; genus CAZIVY01. Next base: position 5,254 of record CAZIVY010000424.1, on the reverse strand, counting down.
TGCTGGCGGTGGCGTTGACGTTGGGCCTGCTGATCGCACTGCCGCTGGCGCTCATGCGCCGCGCGCGCTCGGCGTGGCTGCGGGGTCCGGCGGTGGGCTACATCTTCTTTTTTCGCGGCACGCCGCTGCTGGTGCAGATTTTCCTCGTCTATTACGGGTCGGGGCAGTTCCGCGGACTGTTCGAAAGCATCGGACTGTGGGTGATCCTGCGTGAAGCCTATTGGTGCGCGATCCTGGCCTTCGCGCTTAATACCGCGGCCTACACGGCGGAAATCCTGCGCGGCGCCATCGGCGCCGTTCCCGCCGGCGAGGTAGAGGCAGGGCGAGCGCTTGGGCTTGGACCCGTGGCGCTTTACCGGCGCATCATTATGCCGCGCGCGGTCAGGCTGGCGTTGCCGGCCTATGGCAATGAAGTGGTGCTGATGATGAAGGGCAGCGCGCTGGCCAGCACCATCGCGCTGGTGGACCTCATGGGGGCGGCCCGGCAGGTCTATTCGCGGACTTTTGCGCTCGAGGTGTACGGCTATGCGGCGGTGCTCTATCTCGTTCTCGCCTTTGCCATCGGGATCGCGGCGCGGCGGCTGGAGCGGCGCCTTAGTCCGGAACTGTCGGCGCCCCGCGGCGGCTAGAAGTTCAGGCGGTTTGGCGAAAATCGACGCAGACGTGCGCGGTTTCGGCTTCCGCCAGCGCATCGCCCGTAAGACCGCAGTTGTAGGCGGGCGAGGAGCCGGCGCGTTCGGCGACACAAAGCAGCGTGCATTCGCGGCAGACGCCGAATTCCGTCAGCGCGTGGCGAAGCTGCAAGTCGTGCAGAAGGCGGCTCAGCGTCTTGACCAGCCCGCCGCCGATCTCGTCGGACTCGCCCTCGCCAATGAGTTGCTCGGCCGCCAGGCGGAGGCTCGATATGGGGTCGCGGGCCATCAGCCCTAGGCCCGCATCGGTCAAAGTGAGGACCAACTGCCGGCGGTCGAGGGGGCAGGGGTCGCGGCGTACATAGCCCTTGCCTTCGAGGGCGATGATGGTCTGGGAAACTGTTCCTTTGGTTAGCCCAAGGAACTTGGCCAGCGCCGTGGGGGTGCGGGAATAGCGATTGGCCTGGGCAACATAGCGCAATGCCTCCCACTGGGCCGGATTAAGGCCGTCGGAGAACTGCAATTCGCGCACAAGCTGGGTCAGGCGGTCCAACAACTGGGCCACGCGTTCCGCGTAGGTCGCCGCCGGCAAGGGCATAACATAGTTAATAGTGCGGGCGACGCCACTTGCAAGTCGGATCGGGAAACCATAACTTAGTATCGAGTCGATAACGATTTGTTCCCCAGCAGTTCTGGGTAGGAAGTCAGACTGACCATGACGGCCTTGGAATCCGACGGACAAGCGGCCAACGCTTCGCGGCGCTATTACCGGGAGGTCATGCGCGTTCCGCTGCTGACGGTGGCGGAGGAACAGCGCTTGGCCCGCCGCTGGAGGAAGCGCAAGGACGAGGTGGCGCTGCACCGCCTGGTGTCGGCGCACGTGCGGCTGGCCATGGCTGTCGCCGCCCGCTACCGGAACTACGGCTTGCCGATGGCCGACATGGTGCAGGAAGGCAATGTGGGGCTGATGCAGGCGGCCATGCGCTTCGAGCCCGAGCGCAAGGTGCGTTTTTCGACCTATGCGACATGGTGGATCCGCGCCGCCATCCAGGACTATGTCCTGCGCAATTGGTCGATCGTGCGGACCGGCACCAGCGCCGGGCAAAAGGCACTGTTTTTCAATCTGCGCTGGTTGCGCGCCAAGATCGAGCGCGACGGCACGCATTTGCGGTCCGACGAGTTCAACCGCCGCATCGCGACGGCGCTGAAAGTGGCGCCCCGCGAAGTGGAGGCCATGAGCGGGCGGCTGCTGGCGCGGGATCAGTCGCTGAACGATCCGGTGGGCGTGGACGGCCTCGACGAATGGCAGGACTTCCTGCCCGACCCGGAGCCGAACCCAGAGGAGCGCGTCGCCGAGGGCGATGAATCCCGGCTGCGCCGCCGATGGCTGAACGCGGCGCTGGGCGAGCTTACCCCGCGCGAGCAGCACATTTTGCGCGAACGCGTCTTGCGCGACGAGCACGCCACCTTGGCGGAGATCGGCGTGCATCTGGGCGTCACCAAGGAACGGGTGCGCCAGATCGAGCACAAGGCGCTGGCGAAGCTGCGCCAATCGGTGCTGCGCCGCAGCCGCGAGGCGCCGGGCGCGCCCAAGATCTCGGTCAGCTAGATTGGCGGCGCGGCGACGGGCGCGATGCAGGCGGCATCATCGTTCGCCACCTTGTTGACCCGCGTGGACACGGCATGGGCCGACAATTCCGTTGGCGGGAAGGGCCTGATCAGGGCTGAAACGCCGGTTCTCGGCGCCTTGGCGTCCAGCCATTGTTCATGATCGCCGGCGGCGAGGATCACCGGCATGCGGTCGTGCAGGTGGGAAAGCTCTTCATTCGCGGTGGTGGTGACGATGGCGTAGCTCTCGACCGTCGCGCCATCTGGGGCGCGCCAGCTTTCCCATATTCCGGCGAGGGCGAACGCTTCGCCGTCCCGGCGTCCGATGCGCCAAGGCTGCTTGCCGCCGGAGAGCACCTGCCATTCGTAGAAACCGTCCGTCGGCACCAGGCAGCGGCGCTTGGCGAAGGCGGCGCGGAACGAGGGTTTGACGGCGACCGATTCGCCGCGCGCATTGATCAACGGCGCGCCGGCGATTTCCTTCGCCCAGGCCGGCACCAGGCCCCAGCGCAGGCTGACGATCTCGCGTCCCGTGCCGGACGAGCGCACCACCGGCGCCATCTGCGTCGGCGCGATGTTGTAGTGGGGCGCCAGATTGGGTAGCTGCTCGAATTGGAACAGCCGGCGCAGCGCCTCCACCGGCGTGGTCAGGCTGTAGCGGCCGCACATACTCGATTTTTTAGCACGCGGGCCGTAAGACCAACAGGGCATCGCACGCGGAGCCGGGTTGTGGCATGCTTGGCGGCGGATGGGGGACATGCCAGACAGTTTCGGAGCCTTTTGCCGGCACGGCGACGTGCGCCGGCGCGGCGCGGCGGGCGGGCCGCTCGCGGGCTTCACCTTCGCGGCCAAGGACGTTCTTGACGTCGAGGGCGAAACCTGCTGCTCCGGCAGCCCGGATTGGTTCGCCACCCAACACCCCGCCGCCACCACGTCCAGCGCCGTGCGCCTGCTGCTGGCCGCCGGCGCCGAGCTTGTGGGCAAGACGAAATCCGACGAAATGACCTATGGCATCACGGGCATCAACACGCGCTACGGGACGCCCACCAATCCGCGCTGTCCCGGCCGGGTAACCGGCGGATCGTCGAGCGGATCGGCCGCCGCCGTCGCCGGGGCCGAGGTTGAAATCGCGCTCGGCACCGATACCGGCGGTTCGGTGCGCGTGCCGGCGGCGCTGTGCGGGGTGTTCGGCATTCGCCCCACCCACGGGCGCGTCGCCAATGACGGCTGCATGCCGCTCGCGGCAAGTTTCGACACCGTGGGCTGGTTCGCCCGCGACGCCAATCTGCTGGCGCGGGTGGGCGAGATCCTGCTCGGCACGCGGCGGGCAACCGATGCGGGCCGTTTTCTGGTTGCAACCGACGCCATGGCGCTGGCTGACCCCGCCGTGCAAGTGGCCTTGCGCGAGGCGATGGAACGCCTGGGCCTCAAGGACGCCGAAGCGGTGTCGATCTACGCTGGCGAGGACAGCGATTGGCTGACGGCGTTTCGCCTATTGCAGGCCGGCGAAGCATGGCGCCAACATGGCGCCTGGGTCGCAAGGGTGGGACCGCGATTCGGACCCGGCGTGCGCGAGCGTTTCCGTTTGGCGGCCAATATCGACCCGGCCCAGATCGAAGCCGCCGAACCGGTGCGCGAGCGTGTGGCGCGGCGGCTCGGCGACATGCTGGCGGAGCGGGCGATTCTGATCGTGCCCACGGCGCCCACCGTGGCGCCGCGCCTGACCAGCACGTCAGAGGAGTTGGAGGACTTTCGCCAGCGCACGCTGCGCTTGACATGCATCGCCGGTCTGGCGCGCCTGCCGCAGGTGACGCTGCCGGCGGGATCGGTGGAGGGTTGTCCGGTGGGCCTATCGCTGATCGCGGCGTCGGGGGGCGATGAACTCTTGCTCGGCGTCGGGCACGAACTGGCCAGCCGCCAGTTTTGACCGCCGGTCAGCCGATGCGGCCGAGGGCGGGAAACCAGTCGAGCAGATAGAAGCCGAACTGGCTGAGGGAGTTGGTGAAGATCAACACCCCGGACGCCGCCAGCAGACCGCCGGCGGCGAATTCGACCTTCCGAACATGGCGGCGAAAGCGGGCGAGAAAGGCCATGAACGGCTTGATGGCCATGGCGGCCAAAATGAACGGCACGCCGAGCCCCAGCGCGTAGGTGGCGAGCAGCGACACGCCGAAGGCCATGGATTCCCGGCTGGCGGCGATGGTCAGGATGGTGGCCAGGATTGGACCGACACAGGGCGTCCAGCCGAAAGCGAAAGCCAGTCCCACCACATAGGCGCCGATCATGGTCGTCGGCTTGCCCTCGGTGTGCACGCGCCATTCCCGGTTGAGGAAGGGAACGCGCAGCAAACCCATGAAATGCAGGCCGAACAGCACGATGACGGCGCCGGCGACCTGGGCGATGGTGTCGAGATAGGCGAGAAGCAGGCGGCTGAGCGCCGAGGCCGTGGCGCCCATGAGCACGAACACGGTGGCGAAGCCGAGCACGAAAGCGATGGAAGCAAGGGTGACGCGGCGCGAGAGCTGGCGTCCGGCGGGGTCGTCGGCTATCACCCGGTCGAGGGACGTGCCGGCGACGAAGCACAAATAGGCCGGCACCAGCGGCAGCACGCAGGGGCTCAAGAAACTGATGATCCCGGCGCCGACCGCCGCCGCGTATGATATTTCGAGACCCATCATGACCTAGATAGCGCGCTCGCGCCGTTGAATGCCAGGACAGGATGAGCGCCGACAATCAACAAAGCGTGAGCGCCGCTAGTGTTGCGACCCTGACGTTTCGTTCCCGAACCGTCAAAGTCGTAACACGAGCAAAACCAATACGATGTGTTGTGGTTCCAATGCGTTGATTGGGAATCAAGCGTTGAAACCACAACACTAGATGGCGAAGTCGCCGGCATCGCGGCTAACCGGGCGCACCCCCAGATCGCGCGCCTTGGCGCACAAGTCCTCGAGGGAAATGCCGTCGAGCCGGGTCAACATGGCGTCGGTCAGTTCCTGCCATAGCGGGCGCACCAC
>CAZIVY010000423.1:0-5915 GCA_964542505.1 uncultured Rhodospirillaceae bacterium | reverse complement strand
GCTCATCGACCTGATCGCCGACGGCACCATTTCGGGGCGGCTGGCCAAGGACGTGTTCGCGCTGATGGTGGAGACCGGCAAGGACGCCGGCGCCGTGGTCGAGGAAAAGGGCCTGCGCCAGGTGACCGACACCGGCTCCATTGAAGCAACCATCGCCCAGGTGATGGCCGCCAACGCCGACAAGGTGGCCGAATTCCGCTCGGGGAAGGAAAAACTGTTTGGCTTCTTCGTCGGCCAGGTGATGAAAGCCAGCCAGGGCAAGGCCAACCCCGCCCTGGTCAACAAGTTGCTGCGGAAGAAGTTGCAAGGCTGATGTGCCGGTGGCGGGCGGCGATCTCGCGTCGACTTCGTATGGAGTGATTTTTGCCGGGTTATTGGGGACCGGAAATGATATCCTGTTTACCTGCCACCGCTGATTGCGCAACATGTGTTTGTGGCTGTTGAACGTTCCTTTTCGGATATGGGCTGGCTATGAGCATCACGACCACTCGAGTCGATCAAGGCAAGCGGACGCGATTGTTCGATCCCGGCGAGGTCGCCGAGGTTTCCGGCGAATACCTGATCGTAACCATCAGCGGTGACGAAACTAGCGAAACCCGTCGCGTCGCCAAGGGTGAGCCGATGCCGGCCACCCCGCAACCAGGACAGCGGTATCGTTTGCGCCCGGTTATCCCGATTTATACAACCGTAGTTTCGGCCCAATCCATTGCCTCGACGGCGACGGAATTTCGCGCGGCTCTCGAACGTCTTGCCAAAAAATAGACGGCGACACTATCGGATCACGTTGAGCGATGTGCGGGAGGCGCACGCCAAGGCGCTGACCTTTGGTGGTTTGGCTGGCGAGCGCGAACTCAGCCTGATTCAGTCTGCGATAGCCAGGCCATATAGTGGGCATCATCGAACCGTTGAACGCAAAGCTGCCGCGCTGGTCCAATCGCTTGCCCAGAATCATGGCTTCATCGACGGCAACAAGCGAACCGCGCTCATTGTCGCCAATCTATTCATTGATCGCAGCGGCTTTAAACTCGTCGCACGCGAAGGCGATCTAAACATGGAGTTCGAGACGGTGATCCTCGACGTGGTCGAGCATCGATTGGATTTCGATGAATTGGTCCAATGGTTTGGACGGCGACTCGAGACGGCGTGATGCCCGGATCGATCCGAGCGCCGAAAATCGGTTTTTCGGTGGCGATGAGGTGCGCGCCACCGCCGGCAAGTCGCGCCCCCTGGCGCGGCGCGGAGCGCCTTGCTAATTTGCCGAACGACCACAGGGGCGGGTTCCAATGATCGACCTTTACTACTGGCCGACGCCGAACGGCCACAAGATCACCATGTTCCTCGAAGAAGCGGGCAGCGACTACCGCATCTTCCCCGTCAACATCGGCAAGGGCGAGCAGTTCAACCCCGATTTCCTGAAGATCGCGCCCAACAACCGGATGCCGGCGATTGTCGATCACGCGCCGGCGGACAAGGGCCAGCCCCTGTCGGTATTCGAGTCGGGCGCGATCCTGCTCTATCTGGCGGAGAAGACGGCCAAGTTCCTGGCCAAGGACTTGCGCGGCCGGATGCAGACCCTGGAATGGCTGTTCTGGCAGATGGGCGGACTCGGACCCATGGCCGGACAGAACCACCATTTCAACCTCTACGCCCCGGAGAAAATTCCCTACGCCATCGACCGCTATGTGAACGAAACCGGGCGGCTCTACGCGGTTCTGGATAAGCGCCTGAAGGGGCGCGATTTCATCGCCGGCGACTACAGCATCGCCGACATGGCGGCCTATCCGTGGATCGTGCCCCACAAGCGCCAGAGCCAGAACCTGGACGATTTTCCGAATCTCGCGCGCTGGTTCGAGGCCATTCGCGCGCGGCCGGCGACCCAACGCGCCTATGCGCTGGGCGAGACCTATCGGAGCAGCAGCCAGGCGACCGTAACGGAGGAAAGCCGCAAGTTCCTGTTCGGGCAGACCGCCGCCACCGTGCGCCGCACGGGCTCCTAGAGGCACGCCATGAAACCGGCAAGCCTGGCCGCCCAGGCCATGGGCGTCATCGCCGCCCCGTTCGGCGAAATTTCGCCGCCCATTCACCTGTCCACGACCTATGAACGCGGGGCGGACGGCGCGTACCCGCATGGCCGCGTCTATGGCCGCACGGACAATCCGACTTTCGACCAGGCGGAAACGCTGCTCGCGGCGTTGGAGCAGGGCGCCAGGGCGGCGCTGTTCGCGTCGGGCATGGCGGCGGCGACGACGGTGTTCCAGACCCTGAAGCCCGGCGACCACGTGATCGCGCCGCGCGTCATGTATTGGGGTTTGCGGCGCTGGTTGTTGCTGCACGCGGCGCCGCGCGGACTGAAAGTCGATTTTTTCGACAATGAGAGCCCCGATCAGTTGAACGACTTGGGCCGCCTGCTGACGCCGGGCAAAACCAGACTGGTGTGGCTGGAGACCCCCACCAATCCCACCTGGGCGGTGACCGACATCGCCGCGGCCGCCGTGCTGGCGCATCGGGCCGGCGCCCTGCTGGCGGTGGATTCCACCGTGGCGACGCCGGTGCTGACGCGGCCGTTGGCCCTCGGCGCCGATCTGGTCATGCATTCCGCCACCAAGGCGCTGAACGGTCATTCGGACGTGGTGGCCGGGGCGCTGGTGGCGGCGCGCGACGACGACTGGTGGAAGGAAATCACCTACCTGCGCTCCGCCCATGGCGCGGTGCTGGGGCCGTTCGAGGCATGGCTGGTGCAGCGGGGGATGCGCACGCTTTACGTGCGCGTGGCGGCGGCGTGCGCCAATGCGAGCGCCATCGCGCGCCGCCTGCACAAGCATGAGAATCTCGAAGCCGTGCTCTATCCGGGCCTGCCGGATTTTCCGGGCCATGAAATCGCCGCCCGGCAGATGCAAGGCGGCTTTGGCGGCGTGCTGTCGATCCGGGTGCGGGGCGGGCAAGAGGCGGCGATGAAAGTGGCGGCGAAACTCAAGGTATTCAAGCGCGCCACCTCGCTCGGCGGGGTCGAAAGCCTGGTGGAGCATCGCGCCAGCGTCGAGGGGCCGGAATCGCCCTGCCCACCCGATCTGCTGCGGCTTTCCGTCGGCATCGAGGCGGAGGAAGACTTGATCGGCGACCTGGAACAGGCGCTGCAATAGCGGATTGGAGATGAAGCGATGAGGACGAGCGACTTCGCCGCCCTGACCTTCGATTGTTACGGCACGCTGATCAATTGGGAGGCGGGCATATTGGCCGAGTTGCGGCCGTGGGCGGAGCGCCACAAGATCAAGGTCGAGGACGACGCGTTTCTTCGCGCCTATGGCGAACTCGAGCCCGCGTGCGAGCACGAACTGCCGGGCAAGCTCTACCCCGACATCATGGCCGAGGTGCACCGGCGGCTCGCCTACCGTTTCGGCGCCAAGGCCGACGAAGCGGCGGCGAAGGCCTTCGGCGGCTCGGTGGGGCGCTGGCCCGCTTTTCCGGACAGCGCCGCCGCGCTGCAGGACCTGAAGCGCCGCCACAAGCTGGCGATTCTGTCGAACGTGGATCGCAAATCGTTCGCCGCCAGCAACGCCAAGCTGAACGTTGCCTTCGACCTGATCGTCACCGCCGAGGATGTGGGTTCCTATAAGCCGGACTTGCGCAATTTCGAACAACTGCTGCGGGAAATGAAGGGGATAGGCATCGAGAAGGGATCGATCCTGCACTGCGCGCAGAGCCTTTTTCATGACATCGCGCCGGCCAAGCGCCTCGGCCTGAAGACGCTGTGGGTCAACCGGCGGAAGGGGAAGACGGGCGCCGGGGCGACGCCGGTGTCGCGCGGCGTGCGCGCCGACATGGTGGTCGCCAGCCTGGCCGAGCTGGCTGAAATCGACCGCGGGGCGGCCTTATGATCGACCTTTATACCTGGGGCACGCCGAACGGGCGCAAGGTGTCGGTGATGCTCGAGGAAACGGGGCTGCGCTACCAGACCTTCCCCATCAACATCAACAAGGACGAGCAGTTCGCGCCCGACTTTCTCCGCATTTCGCCCAACAACAAGATTCCGGCCATTGTCGACCACCAGCCGCCAGCCAGTTTCGGGCCGGGCGAGCACGCGGTGTTCGAAAGCGGCGCCATCCTCTGGTATCTGGCCGAAAAGTCGGGGCGCTTTCTGCCCAGCGATCCGCGCGGGCAATCGGTTTGCCGGCAATGGCTGATGTTCCAGATGGGCGGCCTGGGACCGATGCTGGGCCAAGCGCATCATTTCCGGCGCTTTGCGCCCGAGCAAATTCCCTATGCGATCAAGCGCTACACGGACGAGACCGCGCGCCTGTACGGGGTGATGAACAAGCGGCTGGAGGCGAGCGCCCATCTGGCTGGGCCCGACTACACCATCGCCGATATCGCCAGCTATCCGTGGATCGCCCGCCACGAATGGCAGGGCCAGAAACTGGCCGACCACCCGGCGCTGGAGCGCTGGTACCGAATGATCGAGGCGCGTCCGGCGGTCAAGCTTGGATTCGAGGTTCCGTGACCGAGGATCTCTTGCGCCGGCCGCCGGTCATGCGGGTGCAGGAAGCGCTGCGCGCCGCCGGCAGCCCGGCGCAAGTGATGGTGCTCGATGCCAGCGCGCGCACGGCGGCCGACGCGGCGGCGGCGCTTGGCTGTCCCGTGGGGGCGATCGTGAAATCCCTGGTCTTCGCCATTGGCGGCCAGCCGGTGCTGGCCCTGGTGGCGGGCGATCGGCGCTGCGATCCGCAAGCGCTGCAATCGGCGCTGGCGCTGCCGGGGGAGGTAAAGCGTTCCGACGCCGAAGGGGTGCGGGCGGCGACCGGCTTCACCATTGGCGGCGTGCCGCCGCTCGGCCATGCGCCGTTGGGCGATGCGCCGGGGGCGCCGCCGCCGGGCGGCCAGCCGCAACGCCTGCCCACGGCCATCGACGCTTCGCTGTCGCGATTCGAGCGTCTTTTCGCGGCAGCCGGCCATCCCCATTGCGTGTTCGCCACCGACTACGCCGAGCTTGTGCGGCTCACCGGCGGCCGAACCAGCGAAACGCTGTCGCGGGGGGAGGGGTAAAGCGCCGCCGCCGGCGCCGGTTCATGGGCACGAATCTTTAACCACGCGCGGTGGAAGTTTGTTAACCGCTTAGGCTCAATGTTTGCCGGGTGACGCGAGCGGGTGTCGATGCCGCTTGGGGCCGCGAGGCTCCGGCGGACGCGGAGGGGACGATGGAACGACTGAAACTCAACGGTCTTGCCGCGATCACCGCCGCGGCGGAACGCGGCGCACCCGACGCGCTCTTTGAGCTCGGGTTATGCTACGCGAACGGGCAGGGCGTTCCGCAGGATTACGTCGAGGCGCACAAGTGGTTCAACATCGCCGCCATTCGCGGATCGCAGCCGGCGCGCGAGCGACGGGCCGAACTGGCGCTCGACATGTCGCCCGAGCAAATCGCCGAGGCGCAACGCCAGGCGCGCGAGTGGATCGCCCGGCGAACGCACTGATAAAGAACCGGTTGCGCGCGATCCAAGTTCTCTCGTACCCGCCATCGCTGATCCGCGCCCTTGGCGGCGTTGCCGCCAATATATAGCGCGCAAGGCGCGCAGGGCGCGGACCCTAGATGAAGGGTGCAATTCCATTGAATCCGCACCGCTTTCGCGAGTTCGCGAGTGGCGTGTCGCGACCCGCGAACTCGCGAAAGCGGTACTAGGCGAATTCGGTCAAATAATAGCGCGCGGGCTCGGGCCCAAGCGCCCGCGGGCGGTGGCGATGTTCGTGCCCGGCCGGGATGTGGGCCATGTCGCCGGGCCCGAGTTCCACCGCGTGGTCGGCGAACTCGTAGCGCAGCCGGCCGCCGATCACAAACACCGAATGGCCGGTTTCGCACCACCCGGCGGCTTGCCCGCCCGGCTTGCGTTCCTGATAGCGCAGGACCATTCCGCCCAGCATCC
>CAZIVY010000422.1:0-1539 GCA_964542505.1 uncultured Rhodospirillaceae bacterium | reverse complement strand
CAACGACTTGATGGCGGATGAAGGTGGCGCGTCGGCCGTGGAATACGGTCTGCTCGTCGCCGGCATCGCGGCCGTGATCGTCATTATCGTGTTCACGCTGGGCGGCATCGTCAAGGCGTCGTTCCAGAAAGTGTGCACGGCCCTAAACAACAACGTGGCTTGCACGCCTAACTAATGGCATCCACGTAAGTCCATTGCCGCGAGTAGCGGCAACGCAAGGGGGGCCGCATGGCCCCCCTTAGCGTTTCTGGGTGGGCCGCAGGGGGCCCCCTTCGCGTTTCGGGGGACCCGCCGACACCGGGCGCGTTTCTGGGGGTCCCACGGACCCCGGGTGCGTTTTTGGGGGTCCCACGGACCCCGGGCGCGCTTGTGGGCCACACCTGCCGGCAACGCCGAAAACGCCCGCGAATCAGCCGGAAATGGGCCGCAAGTACGCCTGAACGTTAGCGATTTTTAAACTGTGGTCGGTCACAGTGGTCCGCGAGTCCCTGGGACACAGGCGTAAAGGATCGTGCCATGAAGATGCGCGGGCTGATGATGTTGGCTTTGGCCCTCGTGCTGGCCGTCGTCGCGGTGATCTTGGCCCGCAATTGGATGCGGTCGAGGGATGTGCCGGTGGTGGCGGACGTCCAGACCGCGCCGGCCGCGACGGTGCTCGTCGCCCGCTCGCGCCTCGATTTTGCCGCCCGCATCGGGCCCGAGCACGTTCAGGCGGTCAAGTGGCCCGCCGACGCCGTGCCGCCAGGCACGTTCAAGACCCTCGACGAGCTGTTCGTTCCCGGCACCGAGCGCGTGGCGCTGCGCGCCATCGAGGCCGGCGAGCCGATCTTCGCGGCCAAGGTTTCCGGCAAGGGCCAGCGCGCCACGCTATCGGCGATCGTCGAAAACGACATGCGCGCGACCGCTATCCGCGTCAGCGACATTACCGAGGTCGCCGGCTTCGTCGTTCCCGGCGACCGGGTCGATGTGCTGCTCACCCGCAACGAAGAAGGCGGCGGCCAGAACGCGATGATCAACGACGTGCTGCTGCAGAACATCCGCGTCCTCGGCATCGATCAGATCGCCAGCGACCGGCACGACAAGCCGACGTTGGCCAGGGCGGTGACCCTGGAAGTGACCTCGGTGCAGGCGCAAAAGCTGACACTGGCGTCGTCGGTGGGCGCCCTCAGCCTGTCGCTGCGCAACGAGGCTAATTCCGATCCGGCGCTGCACCCCACCATCCGCGTCAGCGACCTGCGCGGCGGCGAGATGGGGCGGCCCCTGCCGCGGCCCGAGATCAAGAGCATGGTGCGCGCCGTTACCCGCGCTCCCGGCGAGGGCGGCTTCGATCCGCTGACCTCGATCAAGATCGTGCGCGCGATGAAGCCGTCGACGCAAAGCAACGTGGCGCGCGAAAAGGCGGACGCGGTGGCGGCCGCCAATGCGAGCGCCGCCAAGACCGTGCGCGTCGGCGACTTGCGCCCCACCGCGACTCCGCCGCTGGGGACATTGCCGTCGCCGGCCAAGAAGGCGTCGTGGTCCCCCGCCGCCGAGGAAAAG
>CAZIVY010000421.1:0-3284 GCA_964542505.1 uncultured Rhodospirillaceae bacterium | reverse complement strand
TCGTCGTCCACCTGGTCGGGGCGGTAGCCGCCGATCTTGATTCCGTTGGTGACCAGTTGCACCAGATTGCCCACCTGGGCGATATCGGCGCCGAAGCGCGCGGCTTGCGCGCGGTCCACGCGGATTTGCCATTCGATGCCGGGAAGCGGGCGGCTGTCGTCCACGTCCGCCAGCCCCTCCATCTTCTCCATCTGCGCCCGCACCTTTGCCGCCGCCGCCGGCAACAGCGCTCCATCGCGCGAGCTGAGCTGCACGTGCACCGGCTTGCCCGTGGGCGGGCCGGCGGGCGGCTTCTGCGTTTCGACGATGATGCCGGCGATGTCGGCGGTGGCGGCGCGAATCTGCGCCAGGATGATGCTGGCCTTGGGGCGCTTCTTCCAGTCGTCGAATTCGATGCCGATGGTGCCGATCACGTCCTCGGCCTGGTCGGCGCCGCTCGCGGGCTCGCCCGTGCGGGTGTAGGCGGCGGCGATGCCGGCTTGCGTCAGCACCCGCGCCTCCACCTCGCGCACCAGCGCGTCCTTTTCGTCGATGGAAAGATTGCCCCGCGCGCGCACATGCACCAGCGCCCGGTCGGGATCCACGTTGGGGAAGAACTCGACCCCGTTGCCGTGGGTGGCGTACCAGGCCTGCACGCCCACCAGCACCATGATCGTCGCCACGGTGACCTTGAACGGGTGGCGGACCAGCAGCGCCAGGCGGCGCGCGTACCAGCCGTTGAAGCCGGTCATCTTGGCCACGTCGCCGCTTTCGGCCGCGGCAAGCGACGCGCGCGAGGCCGCGTCGGTGGCCGCGGGCTGGCCGAAATAGGCCCCGAGCACGGTGACGAAGATCAAGGCCACGAACAGCGATGCGGTGAGCGTCGCCACCTGGGTGATGGGCAGGAACTTCATGAACTCGCCCACCACGCCCGGCCAGAACAGGAGCGGCATGAAGGCGCAGGCCTGGGTGGCGATGGAGGCGGTGATCGGCCACGCCATGCGCGTCGCCGCTTCGGCGTAGGCGGCGCGCCGGTGCACGCCGTCGGTCATGCGCCGCTCGGCGTATTCGGTGACCACGATGGCCCCGTCCACGACATTGCCGGCCGCCAGGATGAGGCTGAATAGAACAACGATGTTGATGGTCAGGCCGAAGGCGCCCAGGACCAGGATGCCGGCCAGGAACGACGCCGGAATGGCCACGCTCACCAGCGCCGCCGACCGCCAGCCAAGGGACGCCACCACCACGATCATCACCATCAGCACCGACGCCAGCAGGTTGTTCTGCAGGTCGGCGAGCATGTCGCGGATGTTCTTCGAGCGATCCTGGGTGAAGGTGACGTTGAGGTTGGCCGGCCATCGGACGCGCTCGCGCTCGACGGCGGCGCGCACCGATTCGATGGTCTCGATGACATTTTCGCCGATGCGCTTCTTGACTTCGAGAACCACCGCCGGCTGGCCGTTCAAGCGCGCATAGGACCTGGCGTCCTTGAACGATGAGCGCACTTCCGCCAAATCGGCCACGCGCACGACGCCATCGGCCGTGGCGCGCACCGGCAGATCCAGCACGTCCTTCGCCGATTGAAAGAGGCCCGGCACCTTGACCGAAAAGCGCCCGACGCCGGTGTCCAGCGCGCCGGCGGCCACCAGGCGGTTGTTGGCCGTAACCACGCGCACCAGTTCCTGCTGGTCGATGCGGTAGCTTTCCAGCTTCACCGGATCGACGATGATTTCCAGCAATTCCTCGCGCGTGCCCACGACTTCGGCTTCCAGCACGCCGGGCAATTCTTCCAGGCGGTCGCGCAGGGCTTTCGCGATGCGCACCATGGAGCGTTCGGGCACGCCGCCCGAAAGCGTCACCACCAGCACCGGGAACAGGCTGACATTGATCGCCTTCACCTTCGGCTCTTCGGTGTCGGCCGGCAGGTCGCGCTTGGCCTCGTCGACCTTGTCGCGCACATGGCGCAGCGCCTTGTCGGCGTCGAAGCCGGCATTGAACTCCAGCGTCACCACCGCCTTGCCTTCGGCGGCGGTGGCGCGCATTTCCTTCACCCCCTCGACGGAGCGCAGCTTCACTTCCATGGGGCGCACCAAAAGGCGCTCGGCGTCCTCGGGCGAAATCCCCTCATGGGTCATCGACACGATCATGATGGGGATGTCGACGTCGGGATCGGATTCCTTGGGGATGTCGCGGTAGGCCATGCTGCCGGCCACCAGGATGACCACCAGGCTGGCCAGCACCGTGCGCGAGCGCCGGAGCGCGGCGTCGATAATGACTTTCACGGGGCCCGCCTACTCGGCCGGCGAGGGCGAAACCTGCTGCCCTTCCCGCACGAATTCCTGGCCGACGACGATGACGTCCACCTTTTCCGGCAGGCCGGTCACCCACACGCCCAGGGGCCCGTCGCCGACGATCGCGGCGGCGTGGAACACCACCTTGTTGTCGTCTCCCACGGCGCGAACGCCCACCGTGCCCTGGTCGTTCAAGGTCAGCACCGCGGGCGACAGGCGGTGGGCGCGCGCCCCGGCCACCGGCAGGCGAAGCTCGGCGGTGATGCCTTCGCGCATGTTGCGCTCGCGGTTCGGGACCTCGAGTTCCACCCGGAAGGTGCGGGTGCTGGCCTCGGCGGTGGTGGCCATGAAGCGCAGCCGCCCGGTCAATGTCGCGCCGGTAATCAGTTTGGCCTGGCCGCTTTGGCCCAGCGTCAGCCCGCCGATGTCGCGCTCGTTCACTTGTCCCACGACCAGGAAGGGATCCTCGTCCACCAGCCGCGCCACCTGGTCGCCTTCCTTCAGGAAGGCGCCAAGCTCCGCCGGCAAGGTCTCGACCACGCCGGCAAAAGGGGCGCGGATGGTCAGCTTGTCGATATCCACGTGCATGCGCTTGACGGCGGCCTTGGCCGCGTCGAGCTGCGCCGCCGCTTCGGCGAGCTTCACCTCGGG
The DNA here is from genome assembly GCA_964542505.1 of uncultured Rhodospirillaceae bacterium. GTDB lineage: Bacteria > Pseudomonadota > Alphaproteobacteria > Ferrovibrionales > Ferrovibrionaceae > CAZIVY01. The sequence goes on along the minus strand of CAZIVY010000421.1, from coordinate 363 downwards.
GCGGTAGCCTTTTTCGGTCAGCACCTTCGCGGCGTCATATTCGATCTGACGCTGGCGCATCTGCGCCTCCGCCTGGGCCAGGAACGCCGCGCGGTCTTCGGTCGCCAGGCGCGCGACGATGGCCCCCGGCACCACCCGGCCGCCCTTGGCGACCGGAAGCTCCACCACCCGGCCCGGAATCTCGGCCCGCAGTTCCACGTGCCGCAGCGCCTCGGTGCGCCCGCGCACCACCACCTCGCGCGTTATCGTCTCGGCCACCGAGGCGCGGACGCGCACGGGCAGCATGCGCCCGGCGGTTTCCTTCACCGCCCGGGGCGTGACCGCCTTGCCGCCATCGCCGCCGCCAACGATGTCGCTATGGGC
>CAZIVY010000420.1:0-2904 GCA_964542505.1 uncultured Rhodospirillaceae bacterium | reverse complement strand
TCGCGCCCGGTCTTGGCCACCAGCGACGGGTTGGTGGTGACGCCGTCCACCAACCCGGTGTCCGCCAGTTCGCGAATTTCCTCGGTGTCCGCCGTATCGACAAAAAATTTCATTCCACCCGTCCGATCCGCGCCGCGCCCTGCACGCTGGGTCGCGGGTCAGTCTGCCCTCACGCTTCGACAAGCTCAGCATGAGGGCATTGTTGTAGGCCTCGTCCTGAGCTTGCCGCCCTTCGTCGACCGGCCTCATCCTGAGCCTGTCGAAGGAGAGGCCGGCCGCTCAGGGTAAGGGGTCGAGGCAGCCAATCCGACCCACTACCACGCGCTGCTCGCCCTCGCGTCTTGCTGTACAGTCTAGCGATGCCCCGCATGACTGTCACCGCGCCGGTGTCCGCCCGCATGCCGGTCTTGTTGCCCCTGCCCCTCGCCGGTCCGTACACTTATCGCATGCCGGCGGCGCTGGGCGCCAAGCCGGGTGATTTCGTTCTCGTGCCCCTCGGACCCAGGCGCGCGGTTGGCGTGGTATGGGGCGGCGAGCCCGGCCCCGTGGACGAAGCGCGCTTGAAGGCGGCGGCGGCGCGCCTCGATGCGCCGCCCATGCCCGAAAGCCTGCGCCGCTTTGTCGACCGTGTCGCCGATTACACTCTGGCCGCGCCCGGCGCGGTGCTGCGCATGTGCATGAGCGTGCCGGCGGCGTTGGAGCGCCCGCCATCGACCACCGCCTGGCGCCTGGCCGGTACGCCGCCGGGGCGCTTGACCCCGGCTCGGCGCAAAGTCATCGCCCTGTTGAGCGAAGGGCCGTCGAGAACGGCGCGCGAGATCGCCGAGCTCACCGCCACCGGCCCCGGCGTGGTGCAGGGCCTGGCGGCGGCCGGTGTGCTGGAAGCCGTGACCCAGCCGCCGCCAGCCCCCTTCGCCCGCCCCGATCCCTTGACGGTCGGCGTCACTTTGTCGCCGGCGCAAGCCGCCGCCGCCGCCGAACTGGCGGGGGCGGTGGGCGCCAAGGCCTTCGCGGTCCATGTTCTCGATGGCGTTACCGGCTCCGGCAAGACCGAGACTTATTTCGAGGCCATCGCCGCCGCCCTGACGCTCCGCCGCCAGGCGCTGGTGCTGTTGCCGGAGATCGCCCTCACGCCGCAATGGCTCGACCGCTTCGCCACGCGCTTTGGCGCACGCCCGGCAATATGGCACTCGGAACTGAGCACAAGCGAGCGCCGGCGCACCTGGCGCGCCGTGGCCGACGGCCAGGCCCATGTCGTGGTCGGCGCGCGTTCGGCCTTGTTCCTGCCCTTTCCCGATCTGGGCGTCATCGTCGTCGACGAGGAACATGACGGCTCCTACAAGCAGGAGGACGGCGTCATCTACCAAGCCCGCGACATGGCGGTGCTGCGGGCCAAACTCGCCTCCGTGCCGGCGGTGCTGGTGTCGGCGACGCCGTCGCTGGAAACCGTGGTCAATGTGGAACGCGGGCGCTACCGGCGCGTCCATCTGCCGGAACGCCACGGTGCCGCCCTCATGCCCCTCATCGCCGCCATCGACCTGCGCCGCGACCCGCCGCCCCCCCGGCGTTTTCTTAGCCCCGCTTTGGCGGCGGCGCTGACCGAAACCTTAGGGAGGGGGGAACAGGCGCTGCTGTTCCTCAACCGGCGGGGCTACGCGCCGTTGACGCTGTGCGGCGCCTGCGGGCACCGCCTCGGCTGCCCCCATTGCTCCACCTGGCTGGTGGAGCATCGCCGCCTGCGGCGTCTCCTTTGCCATCATTGCGGCCATATGGCGCCGATGCCCGGGACTTGCCCCTCGTGTGGCGCGGAGGACCATATGCGCCCCTGCGGCCCCGGGGTCGAGCGCCTGGCGGAAGAGGTTTCGGCCTTGTGGCCCGATGCCCGCCAGGCGGTCATGGCCTCCGATACCATGGGCGGACCGGCGGCGGCGGCGGAACTGGTGCGCCGCATTGTCGATCGCCGCGTCGACGTGGTCATCGGCACCCAGATCGTCGCCAAGGGCCATCACTTTCCGTTGCTCACCCTGGTGGGGGTGATCGACGCCGATCTTGGCTTGGGCGGCGGGGACTTAAGGGCGGGCGAGCGCACCTATCAGCTCTTGACCCACGTCGCCGGCCGCGCCGGCCGCGCCGACCTCCCGGGGCGCGCCTTCCTGCAAACCTTCATGCCCGAACATCCGTTGATGCAGGCCCTGGTCAAGGGCGATGCCGTGGGCTTTCTCGCCGCCGAAAGCGCCAGCCGCCGCGCCGCCGGCATGCCGCCCTTTGGGCGTCTGGCGGCCTTGATCGTATCCGGGCCCGACGAAGCGGCGGTCGCCGCCGCCGCGCGCGCGCTGGGCCAGCGGGCGCCTCATGATTCGGGCGTAAGCGTGCTCGGCCCGGCGCCGGCGCCGCTCTCGCTGCTGCGCGGGCGCTTCCGCCATCGTTTGCTGCTCAAATGCACCCGCGAGGTGGACATGCAGGCGGTGCTGCGCGCCTGGCTGAAAACGGTGCCGATTCCGCGCGATTTGCGCCTGGCGGTGGACGTCGATCCCTACAGTTTCCTCTGACCCTTAGCCCGGCGCTTGTCCTATACTGGGGTCAAGGCCGGGGGGCAGATGATGACCGAGGCGAACACCGTGGCCGCCGGCGATTCGCGGCATGTTCCACGCGGATTGTCGGATCGCGTCGCCTTGGCGCTCACCAAGATGTTGCGCTTTTTCGCCGACACCTTCTTCGCCAAGCGCTACGGCCACCGCGCCGTGGTCCTTGAAACGGTCGCCGCCGTGCCCGGCATGGTGGCGGCGACGCTCAATCACTTGAAAAGCCTGCGCCGCCTGGAAGACGACGAGGGCTGGGTCAAGACCCTGCTGGAGGAGGCCGCGAACGAGCGCATGCATCTGATGACCTTCATCCAGGTGGCCA
>CAZIVY010000419.1:0-2175 GCA_964542505.1 uncultured Rhodospirillaceae bacterium | reverse complement strand
CCCGCGGCGCGCGCCAGGGGCATCGGCCAAAAGCTGATCCAGGCAACCTACGCCGAAGCCGACCGGCGCGGAGCCACCCGCACCTATTGGACGACACAGGAGTTCAACTACCGGGCGCGCGGGCTGTACGACAAACTGGCGAGCAAGTCCGTGTTCGTGCAGTACCGGCGATAGGACGACGGCCCTTGGCATTGGACGGGCCGCCTCTCCGGATTAGAATGACCCCATGTTTGGCCGCCTCCCTCGCGCTATCCGCCGCCGCCGCTTTCTTGGCCTAGGCGCCGGGCTGGCCGCATTGGCCTGGGCGGGGCCACTGGCGGCGGCGTTCACGCCCGAGGACGCCGGCGCGTTCATGACCAAGCTGGCCAATCGGGCGATCGACACGCTGCGCGCACCGGATTTGGCCCAGGAACAGCGCGATTCGGTGTTTCACAAGCTCTTGGCCGAGGCGTTCGACCTCGACGCCATCGGCCGTTTCGTCCTCGGCCGCCACTATCAGCGCATGTCGGGCGAGCAACAGGCGGAATATCACCAATTGTTCGCCCGCTTCTTGATCAAGACCTACGCCCGCCGCCTCAGCGCCTATGCGGGCGAAACCTTCAGCGTGACGGGGACCCGCCCTGTCGACGAGCAGCACATGGTCGTCCGCAGCCAAATTCAGCGCCCCGGCGCGCCGGCGCTCGATTGCGACTGGCGTTTGCGTGCCGCCGGCAACGATTTTCGCATTGTCGATCTGACGGTCGAGGGCGTAAGCATGTCGGTGGCCCAGCGGCAGGATTTCGCCGCCGTGGTTTCAGGCAGCGGGGTCGGGGGATTATTGGCGGCGCTACGCGCGCGCGCCGACCACTTGCCGGTCACGGCGTCGCGCTGAGCACGGGCGAATGGGGACCAGGACCATGAGAATCCATGCACCGTACAGACTGGCCCTCGCCGTGACCTTCGCGGCGGCGATGTTGGTGGCGGCGCCGGCGCGCGCCGCGCCCGATTTCGATGCCCCCGATTTCGATGCCGGATGGCAAGCCTACCGGCAAGGCGATATCGGCGCCGCGATCGGGCATTGGCGGCCCCTGGCGGATCGAGGCGATGCACGCGCTCAATACAATCTCGGCGTGATCCATCACGAGGGTGGCCACGTCGATGTCGACCGAGGTATGGCCCGCGCCTGGTGGGAGAAGGCGGCCAAACAGAACTACGCGCCGGCCATGCACAATCTTGCCTCCGTCTATATTGGCGGCGATGGCGTGGCGCAGGACTTCGCCAGGGCGCGCAAATTGCTTCAGCCCGCGGCGGCCCAGAACCAGGCCCGTTCGATCTATACCCTCGGCATGATGGAGGCCGAAGGTCTGGGCGCGCCGAAGAATCTCGCCCGCGCCTTCAAGCTGATCCGCCGGGCGGGCGAACTCGGCCTCGACAAGGCCCAGTACCAACTGGGCAAGATGTACCGCGACGGCCGGGGCGCCAAGCGCGATCCAGGCGCCGCCGCGCAATGGTTCCGCCGCGCCGCCGAACAAGGCTATGCGCCGGGACAAAATCACTTCGGCATCCGCCTGGTGCGCGGCGAAGGCGTGGCGCGCGACGAGGTGGAAGGTTTGAAGTGGCTGGCGCTGGCCGCTGGCCAGGAGCATCCCGAGGCAAAAAGCAGCGCCGCGACGCTGCGCGCCCGCTTGTCCGCCGCACAGGTCGCCGAGGCCGAGCGCCGCGCCGCCGCGTTCGCGCCCGGCCAACCACGCTGATGTTCAAGTTCCAACATTTGCGCCTGGCGCGCCGCCGCCTGCTGGCCGACGCCGCGGCGCTGACCGCATTGGCCTGGGCCAGTCCCCTGGTGGCAAGGGCTGCGGCGGCGACCGCGACGCCGGCGACGACGCGCGGGCCGTTCTATCCCGTCGCCCGCCCGCTGGAGGACGACGCCAATCTGGCTGAAATCGCCGGCCGGCAGGCTCAGGGTCAGGCCATCTTGGTGGGCGGCCGCGTGTTCGACGCCAAGGGCCGCCCCCTCGCCGGCGCGCGGGTGGAAATCTGGCAGGCCAATGCCTACGGCCGCTATCACCACCCCGGCGATACGTCGAGCAAGTTGGTGGACCCGAACTTCCAGGGCTCCGGCTTCAGCATCGCCGATGCCGGCGGGGCCTATCGCTTCCGCACCGTCAAGCCCGCCGCCTATGGCGCCGGCTTTGG
>CAZIVY010000418.1:0-2442 GCA_964542505.1 uncultured Rhodospirillaceae bacterium | reverse complement strand
GGTGGCCGTGCGCGCGCGCGCCAGGCGCGCCGGCACCGCCAGGCTTTCGAAGCCGCCCCAGGAATAACCAAGCCCGAACAATTCAAGACCATCCAGGAAAGCCGCGACGGCATTCGGGCCGCAGGGCTTGAGCTCGACGGCAAAGAGGCCGGACGCGCCGAGAAAATCGCGCCGCCACAGGGCATGGCCTGGATCGCCAGGCAAAGCGGGGTGGAGAACGCGGGTTATTTCGGGGCGCGCGCGCAGCCATTCGGCGATGGCCAAGCCGCTCTCCATGTGGCGGCGCAAGCGGACGGCGATGGTGCGAAGACCGCGCTGCGCCAGATACACGTCGTCCGGCCCGGCGGCCAATCCCATGCGCCGCGCCAGGTCGCGCACCGCCGGCCATGCTTCCTTGGTGGCGGTGACCAGTCCCAGATTGGCGTCGGAGTGGCCGACGACGTACTTCGTGCCGGCCTGGATGGAAATGTCGGCGCCAAGCGACAGCGGCTTGCAATAAAGGGACGAGGCCCAGGTGTTGTCGATCAGCACCTTGGCCCCGGCGGCGTGGGCGGCCTTGGCGATGGCCGGCAGATCCTGGACCTCGAAGGTCAGCGACCCCGGACTTTCGACAAAGACCACCGCCGTGTTGGGACGCAACTGGCTGGCGATGCCGGCGCCGATGCACGGATCGTAATAGGTGGTGGTCACCCCGAACCGCGTCAGCACCGTGTCACAGAAAACGCGGGTCGGACCGTAAACGCTGTCGGTCATCAGCAGGTGGTCGCCCACTTTAAGAAAGGCGGTGAGGGCGCTGGAGACGGCGCTCAGCCCGGATGGAAACGCCTGGCAGCGGTAGCCGCCTTCCAACTCGGCGATGGCGTTCTCCAGCCCGAAAGAGGTGGGGGTTCCGGTGCGGCCATAGACCATCACCTGTTCGCCGGCATCGCGGGCGGCTTGGGCGGCGTCCATCGCCGCCAGGGTGGGGAACAACACGGTGGAGACGCGATAAACGGGGGTATTGACCGCCCCGTGATGCGCCGCCGGGTCCCGTCCGGCCGTCACCGCGCGCGTTTCGTCGTGCATCCACGCCTCCCCTCGACCAGCCAAAAGAAGGGGATAATGGCATCGGCAGGCGGACAGGCCAAACGTTGTCGGGTTGTTTAGGAAAATTTATCCGTGCTAACCTGTCCTTAGCTGGCGGTCCAAGGGTTGGGTTTTGGGCCGCTCAATCGACGGTAACGACAAAAGCAAGGGAGGCTATTCAATGCGAACCTGGACTTTCCTGGCCGCGGGCGCGGCAGGCATCATCGGACTCGCCGCCACGGCGATGGCCGGACCGACACTCGACGCGGTGAAGAAGCGCGGCGCCGTTCAATGCGGCGTCAGCACCGGCCTGGTCGGTTTTTCGCAACCCGATGCCCAAGGGCGGTGGACGGGCATGGACGTGGACGTGTGCAAGGCGCTTGCCGCGGCGGTGCTGGGCGACGCGGGCAAGGTCAAGTACGTGCCCTTGAACGCGCAGCAGCGTTTCACGGCCTTGCAGTCGGGCGAAGTGGATCTCTTGTCGCGCAACACCACCTGGACGCAGTCACGCGACACGGCGCTGGGCCTCAATTTCGCCGCCGTCACCTATTATGATGGCCAGGGCTTCATGGTGCCGAAGAAGCTGAACGTCAAGAGCGCCAAGGAATTGAACGGCGCCACCGTGTGCGTGCAGCCGGGAACCACGACCGAGCTTAATCTGGCCGACTATTTCCGCGCCACCAAGATGACCTTCCGGCCGGTAGTGATCGTGGAACTGGCCGAGGTCGAGAAGGCGTTCTTCGAGGGCCGTTGCGACGTCTACACGACGGACGCCTCGGGCCTCGCCTCGCAACTCAAGAACGACATCCCGAACGGCGCCAATGACTATGTGATCCTGCCCGAGATCATCTCCAAGGAGCCGCTCGGCCCGGTCGTCCGCCAGGGTGACGAGCAGTGGACCGACATCGTGAAGTATACCGTCTTTGCACTGCTGCAGGCCGAGGAGAGCGGTGTCACGCAGGCCAATGTCGCCGACATGGCTGTCAACTCCAAGGATCCCGACGTGCAGGCTCTGCTCGGCGCCAAGAACGCCGAGGGCAAGACCTCCGGCAACGGCGAGGCGCTCGGCCTCGGCGAGGATTGGGCCGTCATGGCGATCAAGGCGGTCGGCAACTACGGCGAGATCTTCGACCGCAGCATCAAGCCGCTCGGCCTCGAGCGCGGCATCAATGCGCTCTGGAGCAAAGGCGGGCTGATGTATGCCCCGCCGATGCGCTGAGGCGAGAGTGAACCCGAGGGCCGTGTCGAAAGACACGGCCCTCTCTCTTTACACCAGTTGAATCGCAGCGACGGGAGCCGTCATGGCCTTGTCCGAGGCGAAGTTTGGCAACGGACGCGCGGGCCCCTCGGCGAACACGCTCGCCGTGCTGCTCATTG
>CAZIVY010000417.1:0-3581 GCA_964542505.1 uncultured Rhodospirillaceae bacterium | reverse complement strand
GGCCGGCGCGACGGACGGCTGCGCAATCAATGGGCGGCGGATCACACCGCCATGCTGGCGGATTCGGCGCCGGTCCTGGCGCTCGACATGTACGAGCATTCCTATCACCTGGATTTCGGCGCCAATGCCGGCGCCTATGTCGAGGCCTATTTTCGCTGCCTCGACTGGCGCCGGCCGGCGGAGCGCTGGCGGGCAGCCCTTGGGTTGGCGGCGAGCGCCGCGCCCGATCCCGAGGCGGCGTCGCCGGAGGAGCTATTGGCCGCGCCCAATTCGGCCTCCCCGCTGGTGATCGACGTGCGCCGCCGTCCCGCCTTCACCGCCGCCCCCGACATGATCGCCGGGGCCGAGTGGCGCGATCCGGAACAGGTCGAAACCTGGGCCAACGATCTGCCCAAGGACCGCGAAATCGTCGCCTATTGCGTCTATGGATTCGATGTCGGCAGCAACGCCGCCAAGGCGCTGCGCGCCCATGGGCGCCGGGCGCGCTACCTGACCGGCGGCATCGCCGCCTGGCATGCCCTGGCCGGCCCGGTGAGCAAGAAGGAACCGGCGCGCTGACGGGCGCCATGGCTCGACCTGACCGAAGTGCGCTGAGCCAGCGCTATTGGCTGGGAAGCGGAACCGAATCCGCTCGGCGGGCCGACAAGGCGCCGGCTGACGGCTAATTCAGGTTCTAGTTGGCGCGCGCCATCGACTTGCCGTTTTGGCGCGCCGGGCGGCCCTCATAATCATAGATCGAGGTCGCGCTCTCGAAGAAGCGGAAGGGCATCTGCAGGCCGATCTCGCGCGACTTGCGGAAATTGATGGCGATGTCGGGCGGCGTCACCACGCCGACCTTGAGATCGCCCACGCGGGCCCGGCCCGACAGCACGTCGGCGGCGTAAACGGCGGCCAAGTGCGCGTTGCTTTCGAAGCTGATGCCCACCGACAGCACGGCGCTGTCGTTGCCCGCCTTGACCACTTCCGGCACGGCGCTCAGCACCGGCACCCGATCCGCGCCGGCGTTGATGGTCGCGATCTCCTTGAACACCGACGTGCTGCCGGTAATCCAAAACATGCTATTGGCGAGGGAGGGATCGCTCTTGCGCATGGTGGCCACCGCCCCGGGCACCAGGGTGGCGAGCTCCTCGCGCGCCCGTGCCGGATCCTGCACCGCCACCATCAGGAACTGGATGCCGCGGCGGCGGGCCTCGGCGGCCATCGGCTCGGCCTGCGTCTGCACCGCGCTCACATTCTTGCTGTCGACGAGAACCGCGAGGTTCTTGAGCCCCGGCTTCAGCTCCAGCAGATAGGCCATCTGCGCCTCGATCGGCGCATTGAGCGAGGTGAAGGCGAAATTGTTTCCGCTGCCCCCGTCATAGCCCTGCGTCTGGCCCAGCAGCACGGGATCTTTCGAGCAGACCGAGATCACCGGCATGCGCCCGCCCTTGTAATTGTGGTAGAGCCAGGCGGTCGATTCCGAGCCCATGGACAGGATCAGGTCGTACTTTCCTTCCTTGGACTCGGCGAGAGCGGCATTGCCGGCTTCGTCGTTGTTGGTGAAATTGACCACCGTGAATTCGGCCTTGATGTCCTTGTCCTCGAACACTTCGAGGATCTTGCTGATCGCCACGTCATAGGCCGAGGAAGCGCGCGGGTAGAGGACAAAGATTCGCTTGCGCGCCTCCTTTAGCCCGGCGTCGCGCACGCGCAGCACGATGCGCAGGTGATTTCCCGGCGTCGCCACGACGTCCCAGTGCGCCTTCGCCACCTCGCCGTATTGAAACCAATCCCGGTAGGTTGGCGGCTGTTGACGCGCCTGGAGCGGCTCCGCCGAACCGGCCCGCGGCAGGCCGATGACAACCACGGCGGCCGCCATAAGGGCGGCCAGACGCAACCGAAGCTTGTGATTTGTGCTCATGGACTGACCTGCCTGGGTTCCAGACACCGCGGCGGCGTCCGCATCATGAACGCCAGCCCGAAGACGATGACCGCTCCACCGACCCACAGGGTCACCGAAGCGTTTTGCCCAAAAACAAGGAACAACTGTCCCACCATGATCGGGCCCGCGACGTGGCCAATGCGTTCGAGGAAGCGGTAGTTCGCGGTCGCGGCGGAGGCGCCGATCTTGCTGGCGAGCTCGGAGTCCGCGACGTGGGTGATGATCGGCGCGTTGACCAGGCCGTGCGCCAAGCCGACCGTCACCACGCCCGCCAGCAACAGCACCGACTGAATAAACTGGGCGTCGGGCCGGCCGGCGAATCCGGCGTGGCCCGATATCCCGATGAGCACCAGGCCGATGCCGCTGACGACGGTGCCCAGGACCAGCGAGGCAAAGGCGCTGCCCTGGCGATCGACCCGGCGCGAGATGTACGAACTGGCCCCCAGGACGCAGACGGCGTACAGCATGATGAACTGGCCGATATCTTCCGCCGCGTAGTTCAAGTGGGACAGCATCAGCGGCAGGGCGAAAAAGACGATTCCCGTCATCACGGCTTTCGCCGGCAGCCCGACGAGAATGATCGTGCGCATGAACTCGAAATTGCGCAACATTAGGCCCATATGGCCGCGAAGCAATGTGGAGCCCTGGCGCGAGCCGTCCGGCGCTTGTTCGCCTTCGGGCGCGGGCGGCACCAGGCCAAAGGCGTAAACCGCCATCAGCACCGCGACGGCGGCGCCCACCAGGAAGACCGCTTGCGCCCCGACATAGACCACGAGCAGCGAGCCGATCGCCGCGCCCGATATCATTCCGCCTTGAAAGCCGAAGACGATGATCGACGCGGCCTGGGTCCGCTTCTCCGGGGACGCCATGGCGAGGATGTAGGATTGCACCCCGATAAACAGCATGGCCTGGCCCACGCCGGCCGCCGCGCGCACCGCCACGATCGACCAAAAGTCCACGGTCGATGCCATTGCCGCCAAACTCGCCGTCACCACCAAGAGGCCGCCATACATCAGGCGGCGTGGCCCGTTCGCGGCCGAGAATCGGCCGGCGGGAATCAACGTCAAGGCGAAGCAAAGGTAGTAAAGGGTGAAGGGAATCGACACATAGTCCGGCGATAAGCCGGCCGCTCGCTTGGCGTCCTGGATGAATTGCGGCAAGAAACCGTAGCTCAGGTGCTCGACGAAGACGCCGACGAAAAACACCGGCTTGACCAACTTGACCAGCCGGTCCTCGATCCCGGAGTCGTCCGTGCCGCCGGCGCTAAGGCGGCCGTCATGCAGCGAGGTGGCGAGTTGCAGGAAAAGACCGGCCAGGAACGCCGACGCCAGGAACAGGGCGGCGAAATTCTTCACGCTGCGGCCGACCTTGTCGTAAATCACCTGGCCGGGCAGCGCCACCGCGATCTTGATATCGCGGCGGTCGCCGGGCCCCGCCAGGTCGATGACGTACTCGTAGGCCCGCCGATCCGACTGCCACATCTTGCCCACGAGTTGGCGATCGGTATGGATGACGATGCGGCCGTTGACGGTGAGGGCGGCGGAGCTGATTTCCGGATTGAGGCTCCGGTAGTCGTCGAACGTGCGGTCCAGGCCGTCGAAGTCCTCGAGATTGAGGTTGAACGCGGCGATGTCGCGCACGCGTTGTCCGAGCGAATCGG
>CAZIVY010000416.1:0-1824 GCA_964542505.1 uncultured Rhodospirillaceae bacterium | reverse complement strand
GCGGTTGGGCGAGCATGGCGCGGCGTCGGTCGCGTTCGACTTCGTCTTCTCCGAACCCGACCGCACCTCGCCCTCGATGATCTTGCCGCTATGGGCCGGCGCCGCCGACGATCCCGCGGTCGCCGCCCTGGCGCGTCGCCTGCCCGATCACGATGTCGCCCTGGCGGCGGCCATCGCCAAGGCGCCCACGGTGTTGGGCCTGATGCTGACCCACGATCCCGCGCCGCGCCGGCCAAGCGTGAAATGGGGCATCGCCGTATCGGGCGATGACCCGCGCCCGTTGCTACCCGTCTTCGCCGGCGCGTTGATGAACATTCCCGGGCTCGAGGCCGCCGCCACCGGGCAGGGGGTCCTCAACGGCTTCGCCGAACGCACCGGCGTCATCCGCTATCTGCCCATCGTCAGCCGCGTGGCCGGCGGCGGGGCGCTCGGCGACGAAGTGTTTCCGTCGCTGTCCGCCGAAGCGCTGCGCGTGGCGCTGGGGGTGTCGACCTATGTCCTCAAGTCCTCGGGCGCCAGCGGGCAGACGGCGTTCGGCGAGCACACGGGGGTCAATCAAATTCGCATCGGCGACGTTGTCGTGCCCACGGACGGGCGCGGCCGGATCTGGCTCCATGACACCGGATTCGTGCGCGCCCGCTTCATACCCGCCTGGGAGGTGCTGTCGCCCGACTTTGACGGCAGCCGCGTCGAGGGCAAGATCATTTTTGTCGGCACCAGCGCGACCGGGCTCGACGTCCGCGCGACGCCGCTGAACCCGGCGGGCGCTGGCGTCGAGGTCCACGCCCAGGGCGTCGAGCAGATGATACTCGGCGACTTCCTCGAACGGCCGGACTGGATGACCGGCGCCGAGGTGTTGTGGCTGCTCATGATCAGCGGGGCGCTGGCGGCGCTTTTGCCGCGTTGGGGGGCGACATGGTGCGCGGTCTTGGCGGTGGGCGGGATCGCGGCGGCGCTGCTGGTGTCATGGCTGGCGTACACGGAACTCCAATGGCTCGTGGACCCGATTTATCCTGCGTTCGCGGCGCTCGTCCTCTACCTCACCCAGTCGTTCGCCCTTTACCTGCGCACCGAGGCCGAGCGCCGCCAGGTGCGCGGCGCTTTCGGCCGCTATCTCTCGCCAGCGCTGGTGGAGCGCCTCGCCCGCGATCCCTCCAGCCTCCGCCTTGGCGGCGAGACGCGGGAAATGACGCTGCTCTTTTCCGATATCCGCGGTTTCACCACCATCTCGGAGAGCCTCGACGCTCCCAGCCTGACGCGCTTCATGAATCGCTTCCTCACGCCGATGACCGACATCATCCTCCGTCGCGGCGGCACCATCGACAAGTACATGGGCGACGCCATCATGGCGTTCTGGAACGCGCCGCTCGACGATCCCGCTCACGCCGCGAACGCCGCGATGGCGGCGCTCGAAATGATCGGCCGCTTGCCGGCGCTGAACGCCGAGTGGAGCGCCGAGGCCGCCGCCGAGGGCCGTATCCATCGCGCCGTCGCCATCGGGATCGGTTTGAACAGCGGCTCGTGCAGCGTCGGAAACATGGGGTCCGAGCAGCGCTTCGACTACTCGGTCCTCGGCGACACCGTCAATCTGGCGTCGCGCCTCGAAGGTCAGTCGAAGACCTACGGGGTGCCGGTCGTGGCCGGCGAATCGGTGCGCGCCCGGGCCCCCGGCCTCGCCTGGCTGGAGCTCGATCTCATCCAGGTCAAGGGCAAGGACAAGGCGGTCCGCGTCTTCGCCTTGCTTGGCGATGAACGCGCGGCGTCCGAGCCGTGGTTCGAGGCTGCGTCCGCCCACCAGGGTGCGCTGCTTGAAGCCTACCGCGC
>CAZIVY010000415.1:0-1832 GCA_964542505.1 uncultured Rhodospirillaceae bacterium | reverse complement strand
GCCACGCTGATCGTGGTGATGAGCGTGATGAACGGTTTCCGCGCCGAGCTTTTGGGCCGCATCCTCGGCCTCAACGGCCATTTGCGCGTGCACGCGGCCGAGGGCTTCCTGCAGGATTACGAGCGCACCGCCGCGGACCTGCGGCGCATCGAGGGCGTGGTGCGCGTGTCCCCGGTGGTGGAGGGGCAGGTGATGGCCACCGCCAACAACCAGGCCACCGGCGCCCTGGTGCGCGGCCTGAAGCCGCGGGACCTGGCGGAGGGCAGCGTCGTCGGGCGCAGCATCGTCGGCGGATCGCTGAAGGAGTTCGAGGGCGACGACATCATCGTGGTCGGCCAGCGGCTGGCGGCGCGGATGGGCGTCCAGGTGGGCGACCGGTTGACGCTGATCTCGCCGCAAAGCTCGGCGACCGCCTTCGGCACGGTGCCGCGCGCGCGCGCCTACCGCGTGGCGGCGACCTTCGAGGTCGGCATGTTCGAATACGATTCGACCTTCGTGTTCATGCCGATCGGCGCCGCCCAGGTCTATTTCCGCACCGGCGCCGGGGTCAGCGGCCTCGAGGTCATGCTGGCCGACGCCGACGCGGCGCCGCGCGCGCGGCGCGTCATCCAACAGGCGCTGGGCCCGGGGGTCCGCACCTACGACTGGCAGCAGGCCAATTCGCATTTCTTCACCGCGCTGCAGGTGGAACGCAACGTGATGTTCCTCATTCTGACGCTGATCATCCTGGTGGCGGCCTTCAACATCATTTCCAGCCTCATCATGCTGGTGAAGGACAAGGGGCGCGACATCGCCATCCTGCGCACCATGGGGGCGACGCGCGGCGCCGTGCTGCGGGTGTTCCTGATCGCCGGCTCCAGCGTCGGCATCGTCGGCACGGCGGGGGGCATCGCGCTCGGCCTCGGCTTCGCCACCAACATCGACGTCATCCGCCGCTGGCTGGAAAAGCTTTCCGGCACCGAGTTGTGGTCGCCGGAAATCCGCTTCCTGTCGAATCTGCCCGCCAAGGTGGACCCGACGGAGGTGATGACGGTGGCGATCATGGCCCTGGTGCTGACGTTCCTGGCCACCGTCTATCCGTCATGGCGCGCGGCGCGGCTCGATCCGGTGGAGGCGCTGCGTTATGAGTAACGCCCGCCCGCGGTGAGCCCCGATCGCGCAAACGCGGCGCTGGCGCTCGAGGGGATCGAGCGCACCTTCGTGCAGGGCGGCGCGCGCCTGGCGGTGCTGCGAAACGTGACGCTGGCGCTGCGCCCGGGCGAAATCGTCGGGCTGCTGGGGCCGTCGGGTTCGGGCAAGTCGACGCTGCTGCACATCGCCGGGCTCTTGGAACAGCCGGACGCCGGCGAGGTTTATGTTGGCGGCCGGCCGTGCCGGGGGATGGCGGACGGCGAGCGGACGGCGACGCGGCGGGCGGCGCTCGGCTTCGTCTATCAGTTCCATCACCTGTTGCCGGAATTCACCGCGCTCGAAAACGTCATGCTGCCGCAGATGATCGCCGGCCGCGCCAAGAGCGCGGCGCGCCAGGACGCGGGCGAGCTCCTGCGCGCGCTGGGCCTCGGCCAGCGGCTGCATCACCGTCCGGCGCGCCTCTCGGGCGGCGAGCAGCAGCGGGTGGCCATCGCCCGCGCGGTCGCCAACCGGCCCATGGTGCTGCTGGCGGACGAGCCCACCGGCAATCTCGATCAGCGGACGGCGGAGGCGGTGTTCGCCACCTTCACCGAACTCGCCCGTCAGTGGTCGGTCGCCGCGCTCATCGCCACCCACAACACCGAGCTGGCGCGGCGCATGGACCGGGTGCTCACCTTGACCGATGGCGGGGTCCACGAGAC
>CAZIVY010000414.1:0-2597 GCA_964542505.1 uncultured Rhodospirillaceae bacterium | reverse complement strand
ATCGCCGCCGGAGGTGTAGCCGGCGATGGACTTGCGCCGCTCCTTGAGGCGGGGAAAATAGCCGTAGACCAGGTCCAGATCGTCGGCGAGGGCCCGGCGGCCGAGGCCGCGCGTATGGGCGCCGGTAAGCAGGTTTTCCTCCACCGTCAGGTGGACGAAGCAGTGCCGGCCCTCCATGACCTGGACGAGGCCGCGCTTGACGAGAGCCGAGGGGTTCAAGTTCTCGATGCGCTGGCCGTCATAGTCGATGGCCCCCTTGGTGACGTCGCCGCGTTCGGCGTGGAGGAGATTCGAAATCGCCTTCAGCGTCGTCGTCTTGCCGGCGCCGTTGCCGCCCAACAAGGCGACGATGCCGCCCTTTGGCACGTGCAACGATACGCCCTTCAACACCAGGATGACGTGATCGTAAACGACTTCGATGCTGTTGACGCTCAACAGCGGCGGGGCGCCCGTCGCCGGCGTGGCTTGAGACGTGGCGGCGGGAGCGCTCATGGCGGCCAACCGGGCGAGTACCGGCTATCGCCAATGAGCGAGTCATCCCCTCCCCATCCCTCCCCCATCGAGGGGGAGGGGGCAAGCTGTTGCCGCCATTCAATCTTCCCTCCCCCCTTGTGGGGGACGGCAAGGGTGGGGGGTGTGTCACACATTGCCGATTCCGAGTACTGGATGGAAAGCGCGGGGGGCGGACTCAATCGCCCGCCCCCCTGCCGGCTCAACGCCGAATCAGCCTTCCTTGGAACAATCGCGGGCGGTGATGTTCTTTTCCGCCGCGTATTTCTTGGCCGTCGCCGCATACTTGGCTTGCAGCGACTTCACGTCGGCCTCGTACCAGTCCGAGGTCACCTTCCACTTGCCGCCGTCCCACTGATGGATGCGGCCCCAGCGGGCGCCCTCGTGGTCGCTGCAGGCGATTTTCACCGGCCGCAACATGCCCTCGAAGCCCAGTTCCTTGATCCGCGCCTCGGACAAGTTGATGTTCTCGATGCCCCAACGGACCTGCTCGCCGGTCAAGGGCTTTTTGCCGTACTTGCCCTGCGCGGTGCGGATCGCCTCGACGCCCAGCATGGCGTTGACCACGCCGCGGTTGTAGAGGACTTGGCCCACTTCCTCGGGTTTCGCCGACGCCGCGCCCTTGCCCTTGGCGTAGAGGTGCTTCTGGATGTCGGCGTGCACGGCGAAGGTGCCGGAGCCGTGCTGGAGCATGGCGGAGCTGTAGCCCTTGGCGCCTTCCTCGGCCGGCAGCACGTCGGGCTCGGCGCCGGACCACCAGACGCCGAACATCTGCTCGCGCGGGTAGTTCACCGCCGCCGCTTCCTTGATGGAGGTGGAGTTCATCACACCCCAACCCCAAAGCAGAACGTAATCAGGCCGGTTCTGGCGGATTTGCAACCACGCCGCTTTTTGCTCGACGCCCGGATGAGTGACGGGGATGCCGTTGTAAATAAAGCCGTGCTTGGCGGCGAGATCCTCGAGCCAGGCGATCGGCTCCTTGCCGTAGGGCGAGTCGTGATAGACGAGGGTGACCTTCTTGCCCTTCAGCTTGTCGTAGCCGCCGTCCTTCTTGGCGATGTGCTGAATGATGATGTCGGCGGCGCTCCAATACGTGCCGAGCAGCGGGAAGTTCCACGCGAACACGCTGCCGTCCGCGGATTCGGAGCGGCCATAACCCATGGAAATCACCGGGATCTTGTCCACCGGCGCTTTTTCCGTCAGGGCATAGGTGATACCCGTGGACAGCGGATTGAAATAGGCCGCGCCGGTGGGACCCTTGCCCTTCAGGCGCTCATAGCACTCGACGCCGCGGTCGGTGGCGTAGCCGGTCTCGCACTCCTCGAGCAGGATCTTGACGCCGTTGATGCCGCCGTCGCGTTCGTTGACCAGGTTGTAATAGTCGGCGACGCCGTTGGCGAAGGGGATGCCGTTCGGGGCATAGGCGCCCGAGCGGTAAACCAGGCTGGGGATGAATTGCTGGTTCTGAGCTAGCGATTCGCTGGCCGCGAACGGGCCGGCGCCGATGACCACCGCAATGGCGGCCCATGACCATTTGTTCAAGTGCATGAATTTGCCCTCCCAAGGCTGTGCTGAAAACGCACCCATTTCTCCCCCGCCCCAGGGGCAGGGGGCATGAAATTCATGCTAGCACGAGTTTTCGGAGGCCGCCAACCCGCCTCCGGCGTCCAGGCGGCTCGTCCGAAGGTCGAAGGCTAGAGCATATCCCGGTCATTTAGAATCGGCTGCGTTGCGGCCGGATGGCCGAGGATCAAGCCGACGGGCGCGGGTCGTAGTGGGGCTACGGCCAAGCCCGGCGGCGACGATAATCGGCCATCCGGCCGCAACCCGCAGGGCCGGGGTCTTTTTCGCCGTGGGTTCGTCCCCCGTTGGCTTTGCCAACAACAAAAAGCGCCGCCGCCAATTGGCGGCGGCAGGGGGCTTGCCCGTAGGACGGGCTACGTGCTGCGCCCCATGAACGCCTTCGCGTTCATACCTGCCCACGGCGAAAAATACCTCCGGCGCAGCCAATCCAAAT
Source organism: uncultured Rhodospirillaceae bacterium (assembly GCA_964542505.1). Taxonomy (GTDB): domain Bacteria; phylum Pseudomonadota; class Alphaproteobacteria; order Ferrovibrionales; family Ferrovibrionaceae; genus CAZIVY01. Next base: position 70 of record CAZIVY010000414.1, on the reverse strand, counting down.
GACCGGGATATGCTCTAGCGCCGAACCGCTGGTTCTGGCCTTGCCCAAGGGCCGCATCCTCGGCGAAGTC
>CAZIVY010000413.1:0-5185 GCA_964542505.1 uncultured Rhodospirillaceae bacterium | reverse complement strand
CCCGCGGCGCGCGCCAGGGGCATCGGCCAAAAGCTGATCCAGGCAACCTACGCCGAAGCCGACCGGCGCGGAGCCACCCGCACCTATTGGACGACACAGGAGTTCAACTACCGGGCGCGCGGGCTGTACGACAAACTGGCGGGCAAGTCCGTGTTCGTGCAGTACCGGCGATAGGATCAGGTCGTGGAACACCCGCCGCCAGCGACGCGGCGAGACGGTCGTGGCGAGGGTTGGGCGGCGGCCGGGGGAACGGGCTTGGAGGAACCTCCGCCCGCGGTTAGGATTGCGTTATGTTCGCGGCGACGGTGATCTATCTAGTCTATCTGGCCATCCCCATCGTCCTGCTGATCGTGGGATCGCTGGGCGATTCCTGGTTCAATACCGTCCTGCCCACCGGGGTGACCGGCAAATGGTACGCCCAGGTGGCCGCCGACAGCAGCTTTCGCCGCGCCTTCGCCACCAGCCTGATGGTGTGTGCCTCGACCTGCGTGCTGGCCGCCCTGGTCGGCGTGCCGCTGGCCTACGCCATCTATGGCACCGCCGCGCGCGGCGTGCGCATGGCCGCGCGGACCATGTATCTCTTGCCCATCGCCGTGCCGCCACTGGTCCTGGCCTTCGGCTTCGTCCTCGTCTTCTCCTCCGACGCCTTGCCGTTTCTCGGCAGCCCCTGGGTGCTGATCGGCGGCCATCTCGTGCTCACTTTGCCCTATCTGCTGCAGACCCTGGTCGGCGACATGCGCCACCTCAATCTGGCCGCGCTTGAACAGGCGGCGGAAACCCTCGGCGCCGGGATCGCCGCGCGCTTCATCGACATTGTCCTGCCCAGTTTGCGGCACAGCCTGGCCTCGGGACTTATCATGGTGGCGGCGCTCTCCATCGGCGAATTCCAACTGTCCAATCTCGTCGCCGGATTCCTCTCGCGTCCCTATCCGGTGGTGCTGCTGCAGGCCTTTTACGGCGCCACCGGATTCGCCTGCGCCGCGACGGTGATCTTGCTCGCCCTCGCCTTGCTGGCGGCGAGCGCGGGCGCCGCGACCGCGCGCGGCGCCGGCGCGATCCATGGCGTGTCGGCATGAACGCGTCCCACGATGCCGTCATCGACATGGCCGGCATCGACTTCCGCTATGCGGGAACGAACGCGGGCGTGCACGACATCGATCTGACGATCCGCCCCGGCGAACTTGTCGCCATTATCGGCGCCAGCGGCTGCGGCAAGTCCACTCTGCTCAAGGTCATCGCCGGTTTTCTCGCGCCCCAGCGCGGGCGAATCAGCATCGGCGGCCAGGACGCCACCGGCTTGCCGGCCCGCCGGCGCGATCTTGGCGTCGTCTTCCAATCCTACGCCTTGTTTCCCCATATGCGGGCGTGGGAGAACGTCGCCTACCCGCTCAAGCTGCGCGGCCACGCGCCGGACGCGCGCCGGCGCGCGGCGCTGGACATGTTGCGGCGCGTGGACATGACGGCGCACGCCGATACCCTGCCGGCCAAGCTTTCGGGCGGACAACAGCAGCGCATCGCCCTGGCGCGGGCGCTGGTGTTCAACCCGAAGGCGCTGCTGCTGGACGAGCCGCTTTCGGCCCTGGACGCGGCGCTGCGCCAGGAGATGCGCGACGAAATACGCCGCCTGCAGCGCGATCACGCCATCGCCACCCTGCACATCACGCACGATCAGGAAGAGGCGCTGTCGATGGCCGATCGCGTCGCCGTAATGGCCGCTGGACGTCTGGTCCAGATCGGCGCGCCGCGGGAAATCTACGAGCGCCCGGCGACCCGCGCGGTGGCCGCCTTCGTCGGCCAAGCCAATCTGTGGGACGGCCGCATCGTCGGCCCGGCCGCCGTCGACACCGCGCTCGGCCGCCTGGTTACGCTCCCCCATGGCGGCCGCGACGGCTCGGCCGTCACGGTACTCGTGCGCCCCGAGAAATTGCGCCTTGGCCGCGCTCCCGACGGCGTCAATCATTTTGCCGGGGCGGTGGCGCGCGACCGTTTCCTCGGCAGCCTGCGGCGATTTGACTACTGCACCCCGAGCGGCACGATGCTCGGCGAAACCAGCGAGCCGGGCGACATCAGCGCCGTCCACATTCCGCCGGCGGCGGTGCAGCTCTTGCCGGCGGCGGATTCCCCCGTTTCCGTTGAACGCGAAAGGAGTGCGCAATGAAGCATCTCAAAACCTGGTTCCTGGCCATGGCCATCCCGGTCGTGGCTACGGCCGCGTACGCCCAAACCGCCGCCGATTCGCCGGAGCTTTATGCCGGCGAGCGGGCGCTCTACGAGGCGGCCGGCAAGGAGGGCATGGTCGTGTCCTTCGATACCGGACCCACCTGGGCGAACTGGGCGGCGCAGTTCGCCGCCTTCAAGAAACGCTACCCGAGCGTTGAAATGGCTTACAACGACCTCGGCTCGGCGGCGACCGTGGTCGCCTTGGACAAGGCCCGCAACCGGCCCCAGGCGGACACCGCCTATTATTTCGCCGCCTCGGCCGTGGACGCCGTCAAGAAAGACGTCGTGGCGCCGTTCCAGCCGGTCAATTTCGACAAGCTTGCCAGCGTTTTCCGCGATCCGGAGGGCAAGTGGTTCACCATCCACTCGCTCACCATCGCCTTCGTCGTCAACACCAAGCTGGTGAAAAACGTGCCCCAGTCCTGGGCCGATCTGTTGAAGCCGGAACACAAGAACGCCGTGGTCTACCTCGATCCGCGTTCCACCGGCGTCGGCCAGGTGCTCGCCTTCGCCACCGCCTACGCGCATGGCGGCAGCGTCGACGACGTGCAGCCGGGGATCGACTATCTCGGCAAGCTGCACAAGGCGGGCAACGTGTTGCGCGTCGTCGGCACCACGCCCTATGCCCAATTCGTCAAGGGCGAGATCCCCATCTGGATCTCCTATGAGAACGACGGGTTGAAGGCCAAGCACACCGACGGCCTGGGCGATCAGGTGGCGGTGGTGATCCCGAAGGAAGCGTCCGTCGCCGCGCCCTACGCCATCAGCCTGGTGAAGAACGGGCCCAATCCCAATGCCGGCAAGCTGTGGCTGAATTTCATCATGACCGAAATGGGCCAGGGCATTTTCGCCCAAGGCTTCGTTCGCCCCTCGGTTCCGGGCGTCAAGTTGCCCGACAATGTCGCCGACAAGCTGCCGCCGGCGCCGCAAGTGCGGCCGCTGGACGTGCAGAAGGCGGCGGCCAAGAAAGCCGAAATCGACGCCAGTTGGGCCAAGGCGGCGGTCGCGAACTAAGGCAAGGCACGTGCGCCGGGGGACAGTCTTGGCTCTCGCCGCCCCCGGCGCGGCCTTGCTGCTGTTTTTTTTCCTGCTGCCGCTCGCGGCGGTGACAACGGACGCCTTCGCCGACGGCGCCGCGGCCTTTCGCCGCGTCGTCGCCAACGATCTGTTTTGGGGCGGCCTGCGCGGCACGCTGGAGCTGGCCGCCACCGCCTCGATCTTTTCGCTTCTCGTCGGGTGTGCCGTCGCGCTCCACCTGGCGCGCCTCTCCGATCGTGCGCGGGCGATCATGACCTTCTTCATCGCCTTGCCGCTGACATTTTCCGGCTTGATCGTGGCCTATGGCTTTATCCTGGCCTATGGCCGGGCCGGATTCGTCACCCAGGTGCTGGCCATGATGGGCGTCGATCCCGTGACTTTTTCCGGCTTGTTGTTTTCGCCGCTGGGGCTGGCTTTCGCCTCGTCCTACTATCTCATTCCGCGCATCATCATGTTGCTGTTGCCGGTCCTGGTGAATTTCGACCAGCGCCAGTTGCAGGCGGCGGAGTCCCTTGGCGCCACCCGCGCCCAGGCGATCCGCCAGGTGATGATTCCGCAAATCCTGCCCACCATGTTCAGCGCCTTCTGCCTGATCGCCGCCGTCGTCATCGGCGCCTATGGCACGGCGCTGGCGCTGGTGGGCACGCAGGTCAATATCCTGCCGCTCCAGCTCTACAGCTCGATTTCGGAGTCCGGCAGCGATTTCGGCGCCGCCGCCGCGCTGGCCTTGCTGCTGATGGCCATATGCTCGAGCGTCATCGCGGCGGGCGAGATCGTCGCCGCCCGCAACGAGCCGGGCGATGCTCGTACTTGATCGCGCCCGCCGGCGGCTGGGCGAGCGCGAAGGCGGCCGCTGCTTCGACCTGCATCGGCGCCAGTGGTATTCGGGCGAGCCTGGCGGCGGCGAGCCGGTGTCGGCCGTCGCGGCGGCAAGCTGGTTGCAGCGCGACTCCGGTCACCCGCTGCGCCAGCCCATCGGGGTGATCGGTCCAAGCGATGCCACCGAGGCGCAACTCGCCGCCGCGGAAGCGATGGGCCGCGGGCTTGGCGCCATCGGCTTGACCATCGTCTGTGGCGGCCGCGGCGGGGTCATGGAGGCGGTTTGCCGTGGCGCCGCGGCCAGCGGCGGACTGACCATCGGTCTCTTGCCCGGCGCCGACGCCGCGACGGCCAATTCCTACGTTACGGTTCCACTGGCGACCGGTATCGGCGAGGCTCGCAACGCCTTGATCGCCCGCGCGGCGTTTTGCCTGGTCGCCATCGGCGACAATTACGGCACCTTGTCGGAAGTGGCCCTCGGTCTGCAGTTCGGGCGGCGCGTGATCGGTCTGGCCGGCGCGGCGCAAATCGCGGGCGTGCGTCATGTCGCGACGGCGGAAGCCGCGATCGACAGCGTTGCGCGGCTTGTTCTTGCCTTGGATGACTAAGCGGCGACCTGACAAACCGGACTTGGACGAGCCTGCGCCTTGCCCTAAAATGACGCCATGTTCGGCCGCCCGCCTCGCGCTCTCCTCCGCCGCCGCCTGCTGGCCGACGCGGCGGCGCTGACCGCATTGGCCTGCGCCGGTCCCCTGGTGGCAAAGGCCGCGGCGGCGACCGCGACGCCGGCGACGACACGCGGGCCGTTCTATCCCGTCGCCCGCCCGCTGGAGGACGACGCCAATCTGGCTGAAATCGCCGGCCGGCAGGCTCAGGGTCAGGCCATCTTGGTGGGCGGCCGCGTGTTCGACCCCAAGGGCCGCCCCGTCGCCGGCGCGCGGGTGGAAATCTGGCAGGCCAACACCTTCGGCCGCTATCACCACCCCGGCGATACGTCGAGCAAGTTGGTGGACCCGAACTTCCAGGGCTCCGGCTTCAGCATCGCCGATGCCGGCGGGGCCTATCGCTTCCGCACCGTCAAGCCCGCCGCCTATGGCGCCGGCTTTGG
>CAZIVY010000412.1:0-2018 GCA_964542505.1 uncultured Rhodospirillaceae bacterium | reverse complement strand
CCGCGCCGTCGTGGTCAGTCATGAAGGGGGCGGCGACCTGATGATCAACGTCCTCAACGGCACGCTCGATTTCGGCGTCGGCGAAGTGCAGGAAATCCGCTCCCAGTTGGAGGCCAAGCAGGTGCGCCTCCTCGCCGTGCTCACCGACCAGCGCATGCCCGAATTTCCCGACGTGCGCACGGCGAAGGAACAAGGTCTCGATCTGTCGATCACCAAGTTCCGCGGCCTCGCCGGTCCGAAGAACATTCCGGCGGCGACCTTGAAGGCGATGGAAGACGGTCTCGCCGCTGTTCTGGCCGATCCCGCCTACCAGAAGGAATTCGCCCGCGAAAGTCTGGTGCCGGCGTTTCTGCGTCACGAGGAGGCGGCGCGCTTCACCGCTTCATTCGCCGACGAGGTGGGCGTTACGCTCCGCGAACTGGGCGTCGTCAAATAGCCCGATGAATCGGGATATCGTCCTCGGCGCGGCGGGAATTGCCGCCGCCGCCGCCTATTGGCGCGCCGCCGACGTTCTGCCCGTCAGCCTGCTGGCCGACGAGGTAGGGGCCGACGGCGTGCCCAAGGCCCTGGCGGCGTGCCTGGGCGCCCTTTCGCTGCTGATGCTGGTGCGGGCGCTGGCGCCGCGGCCGGTTGCGATCGGCGGAGTAGAAAATCGCGGCGCGGCGCCGCACCTTTGGGCGGCCGGCGTGGTGGGCCTCGCCGCGCTTTATGCCCTGGCGGCGCCGTGGCTGGGCTATGTCCCGGCGCTGGCCCTGCTGATCGCGGCCACCGCCGTCCTGTTCGGCATGCGCCCCCATCCGCGCCTGGCCCTCGTCGCCGCCGGCGGGGCCGTTCTGTTCTGGGTCTTGTTCGCGAAATTCCTCAGCGTGTCCATGCCGCCCGGCTTTTGGCCAAGGCTTTGGGGCTGATCGCCGGTGACCGAACTCGCCATCGCCTGGAAGGCCATGATCACCACATGGAGCATCCCGGCGGCGTTCTTCGGCGTCGCCTGGGGCATCATTGGCGGGGCGTTGCCCGGCATTTCGCCCTCCATCGCCATGGCGTTGCTGCTGCCCTTCACCTACAGCCTCGATCCGGTGACGGCGGTGGTGATGCTGGCCTCGGTCTATGTGGGGGCCGAATACGGGGGCTCGATTCCGGCGATCCTGATTCGCACTCCGGGAACCAACGCCGCCGCGGCGACGGTCATCGACGGCTTCGAGATGCACCGCCAGGGGCGCGGCGGCCTCGCCCTCGGCGTCTCCCTGGTTTCAGGTCTGGTCGGCGGCTTGTTCGGCCTCCTGATGCTGGTGCTGTTGACCGAACCCCTGGCGCGGGTGGCGCTGGCCTTCACGCCGCCCGCGTATTTTGCCCTGGGGGTCCTCGGTATGAGCGTCATCTCCGGGCTGTCCGGGAATTCGCTGCTCAAGGGACTCATCGCCGGCGTTCTTGGGTTCATGGTCGCCACTGTCGGCACCGACCCGGTATCGGGCGTTTCCCGCTTCACTTTCGGCTCGCCCGATCTCTTGGGCGGCATCCGCCCGATCCTGGTCATGGTCGGCTTGTTCGCGGTGAGCGAACTCATGGAGCAGGTGAGCCAACCGCCCTGGCGGCGCGCCGAGGGCCAAGTGCGCATGCAAATGCCCAACTGGGCGGACTGGAAGCGGATGTTCCGGCCCCACGTCATCGGCGCCGTCATCGGCACCATCGAAGGCGTGACGCCAGGCGCCGGCGGCACCATCGCCTCCTTCCTCTCCTACAACGAGGCGCGGCGCTGGTCGCGCCACCCGGAGGAATTTGGCCACGGCTCGATCGAAGGGGTGGCGGCGCCCGAGGCGGCGAACAACGTCGTCACCGGCACCGCGCTGGTTCCCCTATTGGGCCTCGGCATTCCGGGGTCGAACTCGGCGGCGGTGTTGCTGGGCGGCCTGTTGATCCACGGCCTGACCCCCGGCCCCATGCTTTTCGTCCGCAACCCGGAAGTAGCCTACGGGCTTTACGCCGGCCTCTTCGTCGCCAACATCGCCATGCTGCTCATC
>CAZIVY010000411.1:0-2553 GCA_964542505.1 uncultured Rhodospirillaceae bacterium | reverse complement strand
GCGGGAGCGTTTGTCGGCCTGGCGCTGCCGCCGCTGGCGGACCTGGTGCGGCCGCTGCTTGTTCCCCTGCTGCTGGTTCCCCTGACCATCGCCCTCGTCCGCCTCGACTGGCGGGCGCTGGCCGCCTATGGCCGCCGGCCGTTGTTGATCGCCATGATCGCGGCGTGGCTGCTTCTTGCCTGTCCGCTGGCGGTGTGGGCGATCGCGCGCGAGCTGCCGCTGCCGCCGGCGCTCGGCACCGCGGTGGTGCTCATGGCGGCGGCCCCGCCTATCGTCTCCTCGCCGGCCATCGCCTTGTTCCTCGGGCTGGACGCGGCGCTAACGTTGGTCGTGGTTCTGGCGACCACGGCGCTGGTGCCCTTCACTTTGCCGCCGCTGGCGTTGGGCCTGCTCGGCCTCGACATCGCCATCGGCCGGGTGGAGTTCATGCTCCGGCTGGCGGCCTTCGTCGGCGTGGCCTTCGCCGTGGCCATGGTCGCGCGCCGGGTGCTGGGCGCCCCATGGCTCGCGCGTCACGGCCGCGCCCTTGACGGCATATCGGTACTCAATCTGGTGCTGTTCGTCATCGGCATCATGGCCGGCGTGACCGACGTGCTGTGGGCGCGCCCGCAGGTCGTGGCGCTGACGTTGCTGGTCGCCTTTGTCGCCAATGTGGTTCTGCAGATCGCCGGCGCCATTGTCGCCTGGCCGCTGGGCCGCCCGGCGGCGCTGGCCATGGGCTGGATGACCGGCAATTGCAACATGGGCCTGGTGCTGGTCACCCTTGCCGACAAGGCGGATTTGGACGTCATCCTGTTCTTCGCCGTGGCGCAGATTCCCATGTACGTGCTGCCGGGGCTGCTGACGCCGCTTTACCGGCGGCTGCTGGGCGGAAAAACCGGCGGTTCGAAATGACCGGGATTTGATCTAGTGTTACGACTCTGACGTTTCGTTCCCGAACCGTCAGAGTCGTAACACTAGCAAAACCAATACGATGTGTTGTGGTTCCAATGCGTTGATTGGGAATCAAGCGTTGAAACCACAACACTAGGCTCCGCTCATGCCCACCGTGCTGATTACCGGAACAAATCGCGGCATCGGCCTCGAATTCGCCCGTCAATACGCCGCCGAGGGCTGGCGGGTTCATGCCTGCTGCCGGCATCCCGCCAAGGCGGCGGACCTCAAGCGCCTGGCGGGCGGCGCCGACGGGCGCGTATGCGTCCACGCGCTCGACGTCACCGACCACGGCGCCATCGACGCCCTCGCCCGCGCGCTGAAAAAAGAGAGTCTCGATCTGCTCATCAACAATGCCGGGACCTACGGCCCCAGCGCGCAATCCATCGCCAGGATGAATTACGCCGGCTGGGCCGAGACCCTGGCCGTCAACGTCATGGCCCCCATGCGCATGGCCCAGGCTTTTCTCAATCGTCTGGCCGCCGGCGAACAGAAGAAAATCGTCGCCATGAGCAGCATCATGGGTTCGCTGCGCGACAGCCCGCCGGTGGGGAATTACGCTTACCGTTCGTCCAAGGCGGCGTTGAACATGACGGTGCGTTCCACCGCCATCGATCTCCGGGCGAAAGGCATGATCGTCGTCGCCATGCATCCGGGCTGGGTGCGCACCCGCATGGGCGGCGAAAGCGCGCCGCTCACGCCCGAGCAAAGCGTCACCGCCATGCGCCGCACCATCGCCGGCCTCACGCCCGCCGACAACGGCAAGTTCCTCGACAACCAAGGCCGTCCCCTGCCCTGGTAGCCCATGATCGGCAATCCCCCATGATCGAGAACCCCCTGGCGGCGTTCGTCGCCTTGTTCGTCGTCGTCGGCCCGCTCGAGGCGGCGCCGATCTTTCTTGCCCTTACCCAGCGGCTCGATAGCGCCCAGCGCCGGCGCACGGCGCTGCTCGCCACGGCCATTGCCGCCAGTGTCCTGCTGGCCTTCGCGCTCGGCGGCGGCGCGGCGCTTGCCGGTATCGGAATTTCCATGCCCGCCTTCCGCATCGGCGGCGGCATCCTGCTGCTGCTGGTGGCGGTGGATCTGCTTTTCGCGCGCGCCAGCGGCCTTTCCTCGATCACCGCGCGCGAGGAAGCGGAGGCCCATGCGGCGCACGAGATCGCCGTCTTTCCCCTCGCCGTGCCGCTTCTGGCCGGCCCCGGCGCCATGACCGGCGTCGTGCTGCTGATGGACTCAGGCCGCGGCAGCTTGGCGGCGGGGCTAAGCGTCGTCGCCATCTTGCTCATCGTCATGGGACTGACGCTCGCCATTCTGTGGCTGGCGGAGGCCATCGTCCGCGCCCTCGGCGTCATCGGCCTCAACGTCCTCTCGCGCATCTCCGGCATTTTGCTGGCGGCGCTGGCCGTCCAGTTCATCCTCGATGGCGTCAAGGCCAGCGGCGTGTTGAACTGATCCCTTCACACGCTGAAATAGCGCGCTTGCGGGTGGTGGAGGACGATGGCCGAGGTCGATTGCTCGGGCTCGAGCTGGAATTCGTCCGACAGCGTCACCCCGATGCGCTGGGCGTCGAGCAATTTGAGCAGCGGCGCCTGGTCCTCGAGCCTGGGGCAGGCGGGATAG
>CAZIVY010000410.1:0-3059 GCA_964542505.1 uncultured Rhodospirillaceae bacterium | reverse complement strand
GCGCGCACGGCCCTGTTCAACTGGCTGTTCGCGCGCCACCACGGCGGCAAGTTCCTGCTGCGCATCGAGGACACCGACCGCGAACGCTCCACCGAGCCGGCGGTGGCGGCGATTTTCGGCGGCCTCAAATGGCTCGGCCTCGATTGGGACGAGGAGCCGGTATTCCAGTTCGCGCGCATGAATCGCCACGCCGAGGTCGCGCACCGGTTGCTGGCCGAGGGCAAGGCCTATCGCTGCTATTGCTCGCCGGCCGAGCTCGAGGAAATGCGCGCCAAGGCCCGCGCCGAGGGCCGCTCGCCCCGCTATGACGGGCGCTGGCGCGACCGCGGACCAGGCGGCGCCCCCCCGGATGTCCGGCCGGTCATCCGCTTCAAGGCGCCCCAGTCGGGCCACACCACCATCCGCGACCACGTGCAGGGTGATGTCGTGGTGCCGAACGCGGAACTGGACGACATGGTGATGCTGCGCGCCGACGGCACGCCCACCTACATGCTGTCGGTGGTGGTGGACGACCACGACATGCGGATCACCCATGTCATCCGCGGCATGGACCATCTGACCAACGCGGCGCGCCAAACCCAATTGTTCCTGGCCTGCGGCTTCCCGGTTCCCGAATTCGCCCATGTGCCGCTCATTCATGGGCCGGACGGGGCCAAGCTCTCCAAGCGCCACGGGGCGCTCGGCGTCGACGCCTACCGCGAGCTCGGCTACCTGCCCGAGGCGATGCGCAACTATCTGCTGCGCCTGGGCTGGAGCCACGGCGACGACGAGCTTGTTTCCACGGAGCAGGCCATTGCCTGGTTCGACCTCGGCGGCATTGGCCGTTCGGCGGCGCGCTTCGACATGGCCAAATTGCAAAGCGTCAACGCGCACTATTTGCGCCAGATCGACGTCGACGCCTTGACCGGGCAGGTGGCGCCGTTTCTCGCCCGCGCCGCCGGGCGCGCGCTCGACGGCCAGGATCAGGCGCGGCTGCGCAAGGTGATGCCGGCGCTGCGCGAACGCGCCAAGACGCTGGTGGAATTCGCCGAGGGCGCCCTTTTCCTGGTCGCCGGGCGGCCGTTGAAGCCCGATGCCCAGGCCTCGCTCCAGCTCGCCGGCCCAGGCGTGCGCCAGCGGCTGCTGCAAGCGGCGGAGGCGCTGAGAAATGTCGGCACCTGGGACGCGCCGGGCACCGAGGCGGCGGTGCGGGCGCTGGCCCAAAGCGAAGGCATGAAACTCGGCGACCTGGCCCAGCCGCTCCGGGCGGCGGCCACCGGCCGCACGGTGTCGCCGCCGATTTTCGACGTGTTGGCGGCCCTGGGGCGCGACGAGAGCCTGGCGCGCATCGCCGACGCCGCCGCCTGAATTGAATGGGGTTAACCATCCGTTCGTCCATCGGCTATACTTTTCCCTCTTTCCTCCGACGGTGAGCGCCATGAACAAGCCCGTGACCAAGAATTCCGCCACCTTGACCCCGCCCAGCGGCGTCAAGGTGTCGCTGCCGGTTCTTGACGGCACGCTGGGACCGTCGGTCTTCGACGTGCGCAAGCTCTACGCCGAGACCGGGCAGTTCACCTACGATCCCGGCTACACCTCGACCGCCAGTTGCGAAAGCAAGATCACCTATATCGACGGCGACGCCGGCGTGCTTCTTCACCGCGGCTACGACATCGCCGAGTTGGCGGAGCACAGCGACTATCTCGAGGTTTGCTATTTGCTGCTCAACGGCGAGCTTCCCGACCGGGCGCAGCGCGACAAGTTCTATTTCGATATCACCCGTCACACGATGGTGCACGAGCAACTGACGTTCTTTTTCCGCGGCTTCCGCCGCGACGCCCATCCCATGGCGGTAATGTGCGGCGTGGTGGGGGCGCTGTCGGCCTTCTATCACGACTCCACCGACATCAACGACGCGCACCAGCGCATGGTCGCCTCCTACCGCCTCATCGCCAAGATTCCGACCATCGCCGCCATGGCGTTCAAATATTCCATCGGCCAGCCCTTCGTCTACCCGCAGAACCAACTGGGCTACGCCGAGAATTTCATGAACATGACCTTCGCCGTGCCGGCGGAGCCCTTCAGGATCGATCCGGTGCTGGCCAGGGCGCTGGACCGCATCTTCATCCTCCACGCCGATCACGAGCAGAACGCCTCCACCTCGACGGTGCGCCTCGCCGGATCGTCGGGCGCCAATCCCTTCGCCTGCGTCGCCGCCGGCATCGCCTGCCTGTGGGGCCCGGCGCACGGCGGCGCCAACGAGGCGGTGCTCAATATGCTGGGCGACATCGGCTCCGTCGACCGCGTGCCCGAGTTCATCAAGCGGGCCAAGGACAAGAGCGACAATTTCCGCCTCATGGGCTTCGGCCACCGCGTCTACAAGAACCACGATCCGCGCGCCAAGATGATGCGGCGCACCTGCCACGAGGTGCTGGACACGCTCGGCAAGCGCGGCGATCCCATGTTCAAGCTGGCCATGGAGCTCGAGCGCATCGCCCTCGAGGACGAATACTTCGTCTCGAAGAAGCTCTATCCCAACGTCGATTTCTACTCCGGCATCATTCTCCGCGCGCTGGGCTTTCCCACCTCGATGTTCACCGCGCTCTTCGCGGTGGCGCGCACCGCCGGCTGGGTGGCGCAGTGGAACGAGATGATCGAGGACCCGTTGCAGAAGATCGGCCGCCCGCGCCAGCTTTACACTGGCTCGGCCCAGCGCCCCTTCGTTCCCGTCGAGCAGCGGCCGGGATCGAAGGCGTGAACCGCGCCGGCCCCTACCGTCTGACGGGCGTCCCCGAGACGGACAAGCCCGTCGGCCGCGTCCACCGCGCGCCGCGCGCCGCGGCCAACGACAACCTGGCGCCGCTGTCCATCCGGCTGGCGAGAATGGCGGCGGTGGTGGCCGTGGCCGCGCTGGCGGCGCTGGCGGCCCTGACTTTCTAGCTAGAGCGGTATCCGATCATTCCGAATCGTTCCGTCGGCCCTTCGAGACGCCTGCTGCGCAGGCTCCTCAGGCCGAACGGACCATGAAGTAGCCGTTCGTGGTGAGGGATCGCCCTGAGCCGCGCGAAGGGCGAGCGTCT
>CAZIVY010000409.1:0-2554 GCA_964542505.1 uncultured Rhodospirillaceae bacterium | reverse complement strand
AGCTTCTCGCGCGCCGGCGTCATCGGCGGCGGCGTCTTGCCGCGCAGCGCCGGCTCCTGGCGCGGTTCGCTCGACGTGGCGACTTCCGGCTCGGATTCGCCGAACAGCGCGCCGAAAAATTTGCCGATGCCGCTGGCCATGTTGGTCTGCCGAGGGTTGAGCGTCAGTTGTTGGCGGTAAAGGATTTATAGGCCAAGCCCCCTAAATCTTGGTAAAGGTGGCCGGAAACGGCGCCGTTGGCGGGACCAACGGGGCGTCCGGACGGGGCGCTATGGTCTATATTCCCGCACGCACCAAGCCGGCGGGGTGGAGGGACAAGGAGGGCCGATGGCGGCATACGATCTTCAGCGACTGTCGGTCATGGTGGTCGAGGACAGCAACTACATGCGCTCGATGCTCTCCATGTCGCTGCGCGCGCTGGGCGTCGGCGTCATCAAGGAGGCCGAGCACGGCGGCGATGCCATCGACATCCTCAAGCTCATGCGCAGGGACCCGATGCGCGCCGGGATCATGTCGGTGGACATCATCTTTTCCAATTGGCAAATGTCGCCCATCGACGGCCTGATGCTGCTGCGCTGGGTGCGCCGGCACAAGGAAAGCCCCAGCCGCTTCATCCCCTTCGTCCTGGTGACGGCGCACGCCGAGCGCCGCAAGGTGGCGGAAGCGCGCGACATGGGGGTGACCGAGATGCTGGCGAAGCCCTACTCCGTCGACAATGTGGCGACCCGGCTTCTGCAGGTGATCGACAGGCCGCGCTACTTCGTCCACAACAGCGATTATTTCGGTCCCGACCGGCGGCGCCACCAACTGGCCTTCACCGACCGCGACCGGCGCAAGATCACCGAGAGCAGCCCGGAAGCGGAGGTGATCCATGTCTGACGCCGGCAAAAGCCGAGTCCGGGTTCGCTTCTACCGCGTCCGCAACAGCCTGCGCGACAAGGCGGGCGGCGGCGCCGCCGTCGCCGGCGAGTCGGGGGCGCTGGCCAAGGAGGCCATGGAGCGCGCCGAGGCCGAGTTCAAGAAAATGGCCGAGGACTACCCGGACTGGGTGGGCACGTACATCAGGCAGCTTTCCCAGGAACTGGTCGGCGCCAAGGAGAAATCGCCCGAGCAGCGCACGCCCTTCTTTGTCCGCATCAACCAGGTCGCGCACGAATTGAAGGGCCAGGGCGGCACCTTCGGCTACCCGCTGATCAGCACCTTCGGCAAGTCGCTGTTCGAACTGACGTCTTCGCGCGAGGGTTCGATCTCGGACAATCGACTCAACATCGCCAAGTCGCACATCGACGCCATGCAGGCGGTGATCAAGGGGCGCATCGCGGGCGATGGCGGCGCGGTGGGCGCCGAACTGGTGAAATCCCTCAACGACGCCATCGCCAAGCACCAGGCGAAGTAGCGCCCGGCCAACCGCGGGCGGCGGCGGCACCCCGGCGGTCCTGGCGCGATTCGCCGTGGGCGCTGCCCATGGCGGCGTCGCTCGCGGCTCTGGCCATTGGTCTCGGCGGCGGCTACACGGCGGCGACCCATTGGGCCGCGGCCGACGGGCACTACGAGGCCGGCGGCGCCTCCGAGGCCGTGGACGAAGTCGTCGAGTATTACCGGGTCTACTCCCAGGACGCTCGCCATCTGGTGGAGCGAGGCGCGGGCGAAAGGGCCTATATCGAATCGTGGCTGAGCGGGCGGCTGCAGCGGCCGCTGCGGGTGCCGGAGTTGACCGGCCAAGGCCTGAGTTTTCGCGGCGCCCGCGTCGTGGCGCTGGAGGAAGACAAGGGGCCGAACATGAAGGGGTTCATCGGCGTGCCTTCGGCGCTGCTGGTGTACGACCGGCCGGACGGGGCGGCCGTCGCGCTGTCGATTTCATTCGCGCGCTGGCGGCCGGATACGCAACCGTTGACCGCCGTGCAAGACGACCTCAACGTCGTGCACTGGGTGCGGGCCGGTTACCGCTATGTGCTGATGGGAACCGGAGACATGCCTTCCTTGGCGGCCTTGGCGCCGGAGTTTAACCGCCAGATCGACTAGCAAGAGCCGCCTCTCGTCTGCCCAGTGCGATGGGTCGGCCCTCGATGTCGCGGCATAGGTCCTACGACAATCGGGCGAAGGTCCTACCCACAAAGACCGCTAGAATTGGCCCCCTTGGCGGGACCGAAACGCCGCCGGCGGTGTTATCCTGACATGCATGAAGACCATCCCTCGCACGGCCGCGCGGAGAGCGGCGAAGCAGGATCAGGCATGGATCGGCCAGTTCAGGACCAATTGATCGCCTTGATTCCGCGGCTGCGGCGCTTCGCGCGGGCGCTGACGGCCTCGGCGGACGAGGCCGAAGATTTGGTGCAGGACGCGCTGGAGCGGGGCCTCGGCCGGCTGGATCAATGGCAACCCGGAACCCGCCTCGACAGCTGGATGTACCGGATCATTCAGAACGTGCGCCGTAGCCAGGTGCGCTCTCTCGCCACGCGCCGACGCGGGGACATGCCGCCCGAAGAAAAGATCGCCGGCGTCGATGGCGTGCGCGAGGCGGAGGCGCGGCTGCTGCTTCGAGACGTGCGGCGCG
>CAZIVY010000408.1:0-9062 GCA_964542505.1 uncultured Rhodospirillaceae bacterium | reverse complement strand
GGCCGGGGCTGGGGCCCGTGGGGGGACGGGGTCGCCGCAGCCGGCCGCTTCCTTCTCGCGTACGGACGGAACATAACAAGAACATTAATCCCCGTCAAGGGGGTTGCCGCCGCGCCGCGAAAGGGGGAGCAGCACGGTTTCTCCTTGCGCGGCGCGGCATTAGCGGCTACAAGCCGCAACGAACAAATCCTCATGCGGGTTTGCGGGCCGGGCGCTCATCGCCAGCGGCTCGTTCCGGTGTTCGCGCGGGCCTAAGGTCCGGGCGGATCACGCCCGCAGCGGACCAACCGGAGAAGGAAGCGACCGCCACATGGCCCTACCCGCGCCCAGTTTGCGCCAGCTCATCGAAGCCGGCGTCCATTTCGGACATCAGACCCATCGCTGGAATCCCAAGATGCGGGGATTCCTTTACGGCGTACGCAACAACGTCCACATCATCGATTTGCAGCAGAGCGTGCCGATGTTGCAGCGGGCGTTGCAGGCGGTGCGCGACGTGGTGGGCGGCGGCGGGCGGGTGCTGTTCGTCGCCACCAAGTGGCAGGCGTCGGAACCCATCGCCGAGTCGGCCAAGCGTTGCGGACAGTATTACGTCAACCACCGCTGGCTGGGCGGCATGTTGACCAACTGGAAGACGATTTCGCACTCGATCAAGCGGCTGAAGACGCTGGACGAGCAATTGGCCGGCGATCCGGCGGCGCTGGGGATGACGAAGAAGGAACTGCTGCACTTGACGCGCGAGCAGGCGAAGCTCGAGCGCGCGCTTGGCGGCATCAAGGAAATGGGCGGGCTGCCCGATATCCTGGTGGTCATCGACACGGTCAAGGAAGCGATCGCGGTGGCCGAGGCGAAGAAGCTGAAAATCCCGGTGGTGGCGGTGGTCGACTCGAATTCCGACCCCGACGGCATCACCTACCCGATCCCCGGCAACGATGACGCGCTGCGCGCCATCACCCTCTATTGCGAGCTGTTCGCCCAAACGGTGCTCGATGGCTTGCAGGCCGAGAAGGTGGCCACGGGTGGCGATATCGGTGGCGAGGCCGAGCCCTTGCCCGAAGCGCTGCCCGAAATCGCGCGGCCCAGCGATCACGCCCCGGCGACGTTCGCCTGAACCGCCGGCGCGCCCGGACCGGATCGTACCGGGCTCCCCAAGTTTCGGCACAACCGCGAGAAGGCACCATGGCTGAAATCTCCGCTGCACTGGTCAAGGACCTGCGCGTCAAGTCCGGCGCCGGCATGATGGATTGCAAGCGCGCGCTGACGGAATCCGCCGGCGACCTCGAGGCGGCGGTGGACTGGCTGCGCAAGAAGGGCTTGGCGGCCGCGGCCAAGAAAGCCGGGCGCGTCGCCGCCGAGGGCCTGGTGGGCATGGCGCTGGGCAACGGCGCGGGCGCCATGGTGGAAGTGAATTCCGAAACCGACTTCGTGGCCCGCAATCCCCAGTTCCAGGACCTGGTGCGCGCCATCGCCCGCGTCGCCCTGGCCCGCGGCTCCGACCTGGCGGCGATCAACGCGGCGCCCATGCCGGGAGCCAAGGGCACGGTGGCGGAAACCATCGTCCAGGCCATCGCCACCATCGGCGAGAACATGTCGCTCAGGCGCGCCTCGGTGCTCAAGGCCGAACCCGGCCACGTCGCCGGCTACCTGCACAACTCGACCGGCGAGGGAGTGGGGAAAATGGGCGTGCTGGTGGCGCTGCGCGCCAAGGGCAAGCCTGAGGAAGTGGCCGCCATCGGCCGGCAACTGGCCATGCACGTGGCGGCGGCCAATCCGCAATCGGCATCGGTCAAGGACCTGGATCCGGCGCTGGTGGCGCGCGAGCGGGCGGTGCTGAGCGAACAGGCGCAAGGTTCCGGCAAGGCCCCCGACATCATCGCCAAGATGGTGGAAGGGCGGCTGCGGAAGTACTACCAGGAGGTGGTGCTGCTGGAGCAGACCTTCGTCATCGATGGCGAGACGCAGGTGCAGAAAGCGGTCGCCGCCGCGGCCGAGCGCGCGGGAGCGCCCATCGAGGTCGCCAGCTTCGCCCGCTTCGCGGTGGGCGAGGGGATCGAGAAATCCAGCGCAGACTTCGCCGCCGAAGTGGCGAAGATGACGAGCTAATTCCCGCTGCCGCCGATCCGTGCTACGCACGGGCGTCGGCGCGAGAGCGGGTGGGGATGTCGGATGGCCGCAGCCTTGAAATATCGGCGCGTGTTGCTCAAATGCTCGGGCGAGGCGCTGATGGGCAATGTCGGCCACGGCATCGATTTCGACACCGTCGACCGAATCGCCAGCGACGTCGCCGCCGTGCAGGGCCTTGGGGCCCAGGTTTGCATGGTCATCGGCGGCGGCAATATTTTCCGCGGCGTTTCCGGGGCGACCCAAGGCATGGCGCGGGCATCGGCCGACTATATGGGCATGCTGTCCACGGTCATCAATGCGCTGGCCTTGCAGCACGCGCTGGAAATGCGCAACGTGGAAACCCGGGTGCTGTCGGCGATTCCCATGGCCAGCGTCTGCGAACCCTATATCCGCCGCCGCGCCGTGCGCCACCTGGAAAAGGGCCGCGTCGTCATCTTCGCCGCCGGCACCGGCAACCCGTTCTTCACCACCGATACCGCCGCCGCGTTGCGGGCGGCGGAAATGGGGTGCGACGCCTTGTTGAAGGGAACGCAAGTGGACGGGGTCTATTCCGCCGATCCCAAGCGCGACCCGAAGGCGACGCGGTTCGAGCGCCTTGGATATTTGGAGGTGCTGTCGCGCGACCTGAAGGTGATGGACGCGGCGGCGATTTCGCTGGCGCGCGAGAACCGGATTCCGATCATCGTTTTTTCCATCCAGGAAGCGGGCGGCTTCGCCAAGGTGGTGCTGGGCGAGGGCCGCTGCACCATAATCGATGGAACTTAGTGTTCTGGCGCTGACATTTGGTACACCTTCCATCCATCCGTCATCGCCGCCCCCGGATCATAGTCCGGGGTGACCCGGCGATCCACGAATCGCGGATGCCCGGCACCCCCGGGTTGAACCCGGGGGCTGGGCATGACGACCGGCGGTAACGAAACGTTAGAGTCGGCACACCAGCCGGGCTTGAGTGGGCAATCAGGGGCGTGACATGGCCGAACTGGATACCGACGACCTGAAGCGGCGCATGGACAAGGCGATCGCGGTCCTGCACCAGGAATTCTCCGGCCTGCGCACCGGGCGGGCCTCGGCGGCGCTGCTGGAACCGGTGGTGGTTCACGTTTACGGGACCAACATGCCGATCAACCAGGTGGCGACGATTAGCGTTCCGGAACCGAGGCTTATATCAATCCAGGTGTGGGACAAGGCGAACGTCAAGGCGGTGGACAAGGCGCTCCGCGAGTCCAATCTGGGCCTCAATCCCCAGGCCGACGGGACGCTTATCCGGGTGCCGCTTCCGGAACTGACCGAACAGCGGCGTAAGGAATTGAGCAAGATCGCGGCGCAATATTCGGAGCAGGCGCGGGTGGCGGTGCGCAACGTCCGCCGCGACGGCATGGACCACCTGAAGAAATTGAAACACGACCACGAAATGAGCGAGGACGACCACAAGATGTGGCACGACGAGGTGCAGGAAATAACCGACGCCGCAATCGCCAAGATCGACGCCGCCTTGGCCCACAAGCAAAAGGACATCATGCAGGTCTGACATGTCCCTGGCGTCGCCCGAACACGCTGACGCGCCGCCCCTTCCGCGGCACGTAGCGATCATCATGGATGGCAATGGACGGTGGGCGGCGGCGCGCAACCTGCCGCGCGTGGCCGGCCATCGCCGGGGCGCCGAGGCGGTGCGCGAGGTGGTCATGGGCTGCCGCGACCTGGGGGTCGAGTATCTGACGCTCTACGCTTTTTCGTCGGAAAATTGGAAGCGTCCGGCGCGGGAGGTGGGCGACCTCATGGACCTGCTGCGCTTTTTCATCCGCCGCGAACTCGACGAACTGCACCGCAACGGCGTGCGCGTTCGCATCATCGGCGAGCGCCAGGGCCTGGCCGCCGACATCGTCGGCCTGATCGAGCAGGCGGAGCGCACGACGCTCGCCAACAGCGCCCTGACGCTGGTCATCGCCCTCAATTATGGCAGCCACAACGAGATCGCCCAGGCCTGCCGGCGCATCGCCGAGGCGGCGGTCGCGGGCCGATTGCACCCTGACGCCATCGACGCCGCGATGGTGCGCGGGCATCTGGAAACCGCCGACATGCCGGATCCCGACCTCGTCATCCGCACCAGCGGCGAGCGGCGGCTGTCGAATTTCCTCTTGTGGCAGACGGCCTATTCCGAGCTGGTGTTCACCGACACGCTGTGGCCCGATTTCACGCGCGCGCACCTGGCGGCGGCGATCCGCGACTTCCAGCAGCGCGAAAGGCGTTATGGTTCAAGCACCAGCTAGCGCGATCGACCCGGCGCATTTGCGCCGCCTGCTTTCCGCCGCGGCGCTGATGCCGGCGGCGGTGGCGATCACCTGGTTCGGCGGCTGGCCGTTCGCGGCGTTGGCGGCGGTGACGGCGCTGGTCATGCTGGACGAATGGCGCCGGATCACCGGCAGCCTCGCCGGCGTCCCCGCCCGCACGGCGGCCGGCGCCGGGGTGCTGGTGGGCCTGATCGCGGCCCAGTCCGGCGCCGCGGGGTTCGGCATGTTGGCCCTGGCGGCGGGCGCCGCCATGGCGGCGGCATTGGCGCCGAGGCGCGAGCGCTTGGCGGCATGGGCGGGCCTTGGCGTTCTTTATCTTGGCGTTCCGGCGCTGGCGCTGGTGTGGTTGCGCCTGCAGCCGGAAATCGGGCGGGCCGGGGTCTTGTGGCTGCTGGCCGTGGTGTGGGCGACCGACATCGGCGCCTTCTATGGCGGGCGAACCTTCAAGGGCCCCAAACTGGCGCCGCGCATCAGCCCCAGCAAGACCTGGGCGGGCCTGGCGGCCGGCGCCGCCGCCGCCGGGACGGTGGGTCTGGCAACGGCGCTGGTGGCGGGCGGGCGGGCCGCGCCGCTCGCTTTCGCCAGCGCCCTGCTGGCGGTGGCGGAACAGGCGGGCGATCTGGCCGAGTCGGCGGTCAAGCGGCGTTTCGGGGTGAAGGATTCGGGATCGATCATTCCCGGACATGGCGGCGTTCTCGACCGCTTGGACGGAACCTTGGCGGTAGCGGTGGCGGTGGCGGCGATGGCTATACTGGGTTGGGAGATGCCGGCGTGGCGTTGAGACGCACCGTAGCGCGTCCGGCGGCGGCGGCGCGCCGGTTGACGATCCTCGGCTCCACGGGATCGGTGGGGCGTAACACCATCGACCTGGTGGAGCGGGCGGGCGAGCGCTATCGCGTGGTGGCGCTGACGGCGCACGAGAATGTGGCTCTGCTGGCGGAACAGGCGCGCCGGCTGCGTCCCGAACTGGCGGTGATCGGCGTTCCCGAGCACTACGCGGCGTTGCGCCAGGCGCTGGCTGGCACCGGCATCGACGTTGCCGCCGGGCGGCAGGCGATCATCGACGCCGCTTGCATGCCGTCCGATTGGGTCATGGCGGCGATCGTCGGCGCCGCCGGCCTTGAGCCGACCTTGGCGGCGGTGCGGCGCGGCGTTGTCGTCGCCGTGGCCAACAAGGAGAGCCTGGTGTGCGCGGGCGAACTGGTGTTGCGCGAGGCGCGCCAAGCCGGAGCCCGCTTGCTGCCGGTGGATTCGGAACACAACGCCATCTATCAAGTGTTCGACTTCGAGCATCCCGAGCAGGTGGAGAAAGTGATACTTACCGCTTCGGGCGGCCCCTTCCGTACTTTTTCCATGGCGGAGATGCGGGGGGTGACGCCGGCGCAGGCCGTGGCGCATCCGGTATGGAGCATGGGCGCCAAGATTTCGGTCGATTCGGCGACGCTGATGAACAAGGGCCTGGAGCTGATCGAGGCCTGCCACCTGTTTCCTATCGATGGCGACCGGCTGTCGGTGCTGGTGCATCCCCAGGCCGTGGTTCACAGCATGGTGGAATATGTGGATGGCTCGGTCCTGGCGCAATTGGGGCCGCCGGACATGCGCACCCCCATCGCCCATGCGCTGGCATGGCCGGAGCGCATGGCCACCCCGGGCCCCCGGCTCGACCTCGCCGCGATTGGGACCCTCACCTTCGAAGCCCATGATCCGGTTCGCTTTCCCGCCCTCGACCTGGCGCGGCAGGCCTTGAATTGCGGGGCCTCGGCCCCTACTATCCTCAATGCCGCCAACGAAGTTGCGGTAGCGAGCTTCCTGGCGGGACGAATCGGATTCCTCGATATTGTTCCCGTCGTGATGAGCGTCCTTAACCAAATAGCTGTAACGTCAATCGATTCGATCGAGGCGGTGCGCTGGGCCGATGCGACGGCGCGGCAAGCGGCGGGGGCGTGGATTGCGCGTGCCGCGACGCTGTCCCGGGTCGCTGGCTTGTGAGTTGAACGATGGCAATGATTTCGAACTTTTTCGTTTACGCCCTGTCGTTTGTCGTCGTTCTGACGGCGATCATCTACGTCCACGAGCTTGGCCACTATTGGGTGGCGCGCTGGAGCGGCATCCGAGTCGAGGTTTTTTCCATCGGCTTCGGCAACGAGCTTTTCGGCTGGACAAACCGGCATGGTACGCGCTGGAAAATCAGCGCCGTGCCGCTGGGCGGTTACGTGAAATTCTTCGGCGACGCCTCGGCCGCCTCGACGCCGGGCGAACTCGATCAAATGAGCGACGCCGAACGCCGGGTGTCGTTCCACCACCAGCCGTTGAAGATCAGGTCGGCCGTCGTCGTGGCCGGACCGGCGTCGAATTTTATTTTCGCCGTCATGGTTTATGCGGCCATGTTCGCGATCATCGGCCAGCCCTTTACCTCGCCGGTGGTGGGCGAGGTGGTGGTCGGCGGCGCCGCCGACCTGGCTGGCATCCGCGCCGGCGACCGGGTTCTGGCGGTGGACGGGGCGGCGGTGGAACGCTTCGAGGAATTGCCCGCTTATGTCGCCTTGCGCGCCGAGACCATGATCGTGATGACGGTGTTGCGCGACAACGCGAAGGTCGACATCAAGGTGACACCGCGCCGGGTGGACGTGGCCGACGGCTTCGGCGGCACCCACAGGGTCGGCCAGATCGGCATCAAGAGCGGCGGAGTCGAATTCCAACGCCACGGCCCGGTCGCCGCCGTGGGTTACGCCGTGCGCGAAACCGCCGGCGTGGTCAGCAACACCATGCTCTATCTCAGCCGTATCGTGATCGGCCGCGAGTCCGGCGATCAGCTTAGCGGACCGCTCGGCATCGCCAAAATCTCGGGCGACGTGGCGCAACGCAACCCGGCGGCGCTGATTTCGCTGGTGGCGACGCTGTCGGTGGCTATCGGCCTGATCAACCTGTTTCCGATACCGATGCTGGACGGCGGCCACCTTTTGTACTACGGGATCGAGGCGCTGCGCGGACGGCCGTTGGGCGAGCGGGCGCAGGAATACGGTTTCCGCGTCGGTCTGGCGTTGGTCCTTTCGCTGTTTCTGTTTGCGACCTGGAATGACCTCAACAAGCTGCATGTGGTAAGTTTCATTACTGGACTGTTTTCCTAAATTGGTCTAATCGCTCGACTGTCTTCCGACAGCGGGCGCGCTCAAGCGGCTGGGAGGCGCTGGGCATATGGGTGGGGCGGGCGGCGCATGGCGCCGAGCGCATAGCGGGACGCGGGCCGGGCTTCTGCTCGTGGCCGCCCTTTTGGCCATGCCCCTGGCGGCCCAGCTTGCGGTCTTGCCGGCGGCGGCGCAGCCCGCGGCCACGGTGCGCGAAATCGTCGTCGAGGGCCAGCAGCGCATCGAGGCCGAGACCGTCCGTTCCTATCTGGCCATCGCCGTCGGCGATCCCTTCGACGACGCGCGCATCGACCGCTCGCTCAAGGCCTTGTTCGGCACCGGACTGTTCGCCGATGTGACCATTCGGCGCCAGGGCGCCTCGCTGATCGTGCGCGTGGTCGAAAACCCGATCATCAATCGCCTGGCCTTCGAGGGCAATCAGCGGGTCACCGAGCCGACGTTGCAGGCGGAGGTGCAGTTGCGGCCGCGGCAGGTTTACACCCGCAGCCGGGTGCAGACCGACGTGCAGCGCATCCTGCAAATCTATCAGGCGGCGGGGCGGTTCGCGGCGACCGTCGAACCGAAGGTCATCCAGCTCGACCAGAACCGCGTCGACCTGGTGTTCGAGATCAACGAAGGCTCGTCGACCTCCATCGCCGGCATCCGGTTCATCGGCAACAGCCGCTTCTCCGACGGCCGCCTGCGCGATGCGATCGCCACCAAGGAAAGCGCTTGGTACCGCTTCCTGAGCAGCGACGATACCTACGTGCCCGAGCGCATCAACGTCGATAAGTCGCAGTTGCAGTCCTACTACCAGGCGCGAGGCTATGCCGACTTCCGGGTCGTCTCGGCGGTTGCCGAACTGACCCCCGCGCGCGACGCCTTTTTCATCACCTTTACCGTCGAGGAAGGCGAGCTCTACACCTTCGGCGCCATCGGCGTCCGCTCCGACATCAAGGCGGTGGAGGTGGCGGAGCTGAAGGCGCTGATCGTCACGGCCGAGGGAAGCACCTACAACGCCGACGAGGTGGAAAAAAACGTCCAGGCGCTGACCTTCGAGCTGGGGCGTCAGGGATACGCGTTCGTCGACGTCAAACCGGAAATCCAGCGCGACCGCGCCACGCGCGTCATCGGCGTGACGTATGTGATCAATGAAAGTCCGCGGGTCTATGTGGAGCGGATCGAGATCGCCGGCAACGTGCGCACGCTCGACGAGGTGATCCGGCGCGAATTCCGCGTGGCCGAGGGCGACGCCTTCAACGCCGCCAAGATCCGCCGTACGCGCCAGCGCATTCGCGGCCTCGACTACTTCGAAAAGGTGGAGATGAAGGAGACGCGCGGCAGCGCTCCCGACAAGATCATCGTCGGCGTCGAGGTGGACGAGAAATCCACCGGCGAGCTGTCTTTCGGCGTGGGCTTCTCCACCACCGACTCCATCCTCGGCGACATCTCGATTCGCGAGCGCAATCTGTTGGGCCGCGGGCAGGACCTTCGCGTCGGCCTGACATTGTCGCCGAAACGCCAGCAG
>CAZIVY010000407.1:0-7526 GCA_964542505.1 uncultured Rhodospirillaceae bacterium | reverse complement strand
CTCCCTAGTATTGTCATCACACGAGCGCCCCGCGTCAGCGAGACCCCGTCAGTTCCAATTCCTGGCGGCGACAGGCGCAAACCGAGCCACCACCGTGACAGACCATCACCCCGGCATCCGCGGTCCATCGGGCTTCCATTTGCGGAAGCGCGCTTTGCGCCGTCGCCCACTTTGTCGATTGCTCGACGCCGCCGACGACGCAAGGCAAGCCAGAGAGCGCGCACATCATAGCGCCAACAAACATTCCCGCAAGTCGTTAGCGGTGTTATGAGGAATGAAATTCGCGTTCGACTCGACTCGACTCTAGTTGTATTAGTAATATTTCATGTTGCACTGCACCGCATGGCTGGTCGCCGCGCTTGTTCTCACGTCGGGATTCGTGCGCGCCGAGGCGCTGGCGGTGGAGGAAATTGCCCCCGGCATATTCGTGCATGCCGGTCCGCACGAGGATCTGATCCAACCGAACCAGGGCGACATCGCCAATATCGGCTTTGTCGTCGGCGGCGAAGCGGTGGCGGTGATCGACACCGGCGGCAGTCGCAAGATTGGCGAGGCGCTGCTTGCCGCCGTGCGCGCGCGCACCCCGCTCCCCATCCGCTATGTCATCCTCACCCATGTTCACCCCGATCACATCTTTGGCGCCGCCGCCTTCATGGCGGAAAAGCCTCAAGTCGTCGGCCATGCGCGCCTGCCCGCCGCGCTCGCGGCGCGCGGCGCCCACTACCGCCGCAACATGGAGCGCGATCTCGGCCTGGACGCCGCCGACCTGACGGTGGTGGCGCCCGGCCGCACGGTGACCGCGGCCGCGGCAGTGGAGATCGACCTTGGCGGACGGCGTCTGGTGTTGCGCGCGCACCCCACGGCGCATACCGACAACGATCTCAGCGTTTTCGATACCGCGACCGCGACCTTGTGGACCGGCGACCTGTTGTTCCGCGAACGCGTGCCCGTCATCGACGGCAGCGCCAAGGGCTGGCTCAAGGTCATGGACGATCTGGCGGCGATCCCGGCGGCGCGCGTCGTGCCGGGGCATGGCCCGGTGGCGCTGGACTGGCCGGCGGCGCTCGGGCCCCAGCGGCGTTACGTCGACCTTGTGCTGACCGGCGTCCGGGCTCAGATTCGCGCTCGAAAGTCCTTGGATCAGGCAGTAAAATCAGTGGCTTGGGGCGAGGCTCCGGCTTGGCTACTGTTCGACCGCTACCACGCGCGCAACGTCACCGCGGCCTTTGTCGAGGCGGAATGGGATTGACCCTTCTGCTCCTTCCGCCGGCCATGATATATAAGGGGTCCAATCCGCCACGCCGACGAAAGGTCAAGGCCATGTTGAAGCGCGCGCTGTTGGTTGCCGTCTCGGCCCTGTCCCTGACCGCCCTGTCCATGGCGGCTGGCGCGTTCGACGCCCGCGCCGCCGACGAGAACAACCAGGAGCGCTGGGAAGCCATTCGCGAGGCGCTGTTCGCCGGCCGCGCCATCGCGGACGGTGGCGCCGTGATCGCCCTGGATGCGCCCTACCGCGCCGAGGACGCGGCGGTGGTGCCAGTCGCCATCCGCGCCGGCGTGCCGCAATCGCTCGACAGCTTCATCAAGACCGTGCACCTGATCGTCGACAACAATCCCTCGCCGGTGGCGGGCGTATTCCACTTCACCCCCGGCAACGGCTCGGCCACCATCGCCACCCGCTTGCGCGTCGACGAATACACCCACATTCGCGCCATCGCCGAATTGAACGACGGCCGCCTGTTCATGAGCAGCCGCTACGTCAAGGCCGCGGGCGGCTGCTCGGCGCCCGCCAGCAAGGACCAGGAAGTCGCGCTGGCGCGGCAGGGCAAGATGAAGCTGGTGCTGCCCGAAACCGTCACCTTCGGCCAGCCGGTGACGGCGCAGGTGCTCGTCAGCCACCCGAACAATTCCGGTCTCCAGTTCGACCAGGTGAGCGGCTTCTACGTTCCCGCCAATTATGTGCAAAAGTTCGCCGTCACCTATGACGGGGCGACCGTGTTCGAGGTCGAAAGCGACATTTCGCTGAGCGAGGACCCGAGCATCCATTTCACTTTCGTGCCGGCCAAGCCCGGCCGCCTGGAAGTGCGCGTGGTGGATTCGAAGGACCGCGAATATGTTGGCCGCTGGGAAGTGACCGGCGGCAGTTCCTGAGCGAAAAGCCGACAACCGCCTGGTGTTGTGGTTTCAACGCTTGATTCCCGATCAACGCATTGGAACCACAACACATCGTATTGGTTTTGCTAGAGCATGATGATTTCAGGTTAGTTCATACCCTGCGTTTTTGAGGTAGTTAGCGCATTCCTGTGGCGTGAAGGCGCCGAGAAGCTGGCCGATCGCCGAGCAGACGGCTTCCACGGTGCGGGCGGCGGCCTGACGCAAGAGATGCTTGAGCTTGGCGAAGACTTGTTCGATGGGGTTCAGGTCGGGCGAATATTTCGGCAGAAAGAACAGCTTGGCGCCGGCCGCGCGGATGGCCTGGCGAACAGCCTTGCCTTTGTGACTGCCCAGATTGTCCATGACGACAATGTCGCCGGGCTGGAGCGTGGGGACGAGGATCTTCTCGACGTAGGTTCGGAAGCTCTCGCCGTTGATCGGGCCGTCGAGGACCCATGGGGCGTCGATGCGATCCTGGCGCAAGGCGGCCAGGAAGGTCATGGTTCTCCAGCGGCCGCGCGGGACCTTGGCCTTGAGCCTCGATCCCCGCGGCGCCCATCCCCTGAGCGGCGCCATGTTGGTTTTGGTCCAGGTCTCGTCGATGAAGACCAGGCGCTCAGGCTCGACCCGGCGCTGATATTTTGCCCACTGCGCCCGTCTGCGCGCGATGTCGGGACGGTCCTGCTCGCTGGCGAGAACGGTTTTTTTTAAAGCTGAGCTTCTCGGCATGGACGAAGTTCCAGACCGAGCGGTAATCGACCTTGAGGCCGCGTTCGGCCAGTTCCACCACCAGTCCGTGCAAGGTGAAGTCCTTCTCCTGGCACCGCCGAACCAGCCAATCGTGGTACTCGCCCCGGATCGCTTTCGGCTTGTGTCCGCCCATCTGACCCGGCGCCACGCTGCCCGTCTCGCGGAAGCGGCGGACCCAATTTATCGCCGTGCTCACCGCAACGCCAAAACGCGCCGCAGCCTGATGACGAGACAGCCCGTCCTTCTCAACCGACCCAACCACACGCTCGCGAAGATCGACAGAATATGGCTTGCCCATCCATGCTGGCCTCCATCCCAGCCAGCATGTTGAATCAGATTCGCCCCGCGCTGGGAATCCCTAATCGATTCTGCCTAAATTCATCCCGCTCTAGTGTCCCGATTCCGAAATCCGCCCGATCGGATTTCGGCAATTTCGGCACACAAGCCATTGAGACACAAGCCATTGAATCTGGTGTCCTGATTCACGCGAAGTTCTCCGACGAACTTCGCGATCAGGACTCTAGAAACAGCGCAGCGTCGCTTCCGCCTGCGCGCGGTTGAACTCGTCCACCATCTCGGTCGCCCAGGGCGAATTGCGGAACAGCGCCACGCGGTCGCCCGGGGCCAGGTGCATGCGCATCACCGTTTCCACCGCTTCGTATTTTTCGTAAGTCATGCTCTCGGCGATCCGGTCGATGGCGCAGGCGCACTTCTGCAGCATTTCCGGTGTTTGGCCGTTGGCCGCCATGCAGGCAAAAACGAATTCCGCCCGCGCCGCGGTGGGATAATCGTTTTCCGCCGCCGCCCCTTGCGCGGCCGCCGCGTGCGCGAACGCCGCCACCGCCATGATGCCGAATATCCGCTTCATGGGCCGCAGATTGCCACCGTTTTTTGGCACGCGGCAAGCGCCTTCGTGTAGCATTGACGGGCGTTGTTGGGTGGCCATAGACCGTTAGCGGGCGAGGCCCAGCCATGAGCAGCATCGGCGTCAAACCGCTCCATCCCCATATCGGCGCCGAGATCGCCGGCGTCGATTTGCGCCGGCCGGTGCCGCCGGAAGCCTTTGCGGTCATCGAAGCGGCGATCGACAAGCACGCCGTGCTGATCTTCCCGAACCAGCCGATCACCGACGAGCAGCAGATTGCTTTCAGCCGCCTCTTCGGCCCGCTGGAGATAAGTCCGGAATACGCCGGCAGCGAGAAGTCGCGCCTCAACCGCCGCGAGATCGCCGATATCTCGAATCTCGATCCCGAAGGCCGCGTCATGTCGGCCGACGACAACCGCCTGAAGTTCAATCGCGGCAATCAACTGTGGCACACCGACAGCTCGTTCAAATTCGTTCCGGCGCGCTTCTCGCTGCTTTCCGCGCGCGAGATCCCGCCCGCCGGCGCCGGCGGCGAAACCGAATTCGCCGACCTGCGCGCCGCCTATGACGCCCTGCCCGAGGCGCGCCAGCGCGAGCTTGGCGGGCTGATCGCCGAACACGGCATCATGCACTCGCGCGCCAAGATCGGCTTCCAGGAGTTCAACGCGGAAATCCACCGCGACTTGCCGCCGGTGCAACAGGTTCTGGTGCGCACCCATGCCGGCTCCGGACGCAAGACCCTCTACCTCGCGTCGCACGCATCCCACATCGTCGGCTGGCCGGTGGACGCGGGCCGCAAGCTGATCGAGGAACTGGTCGCCTTCGCCACCGAGCCGCGGTTCGTCTACCAGCATCGCTGGCGCGTGGGCGATCTGGTGATCTGGGACGACCGCTGCACCATGCATCGTGGCCGCCCCTATGACGACACCAGGCACCGGCGCGACATGCACCGCACCACGGTCTCCGACGAGATCAACTCCATCGAGCGCGAGCGCGGCCGCGAAAGCGCGGCGTAGGAGCTACGGCCGGCGGCGGCGCGGCGGCAGGCATCGGCGTGACGCGCTTGCGCGTTGGCTCTTGCGGCGCTAGTATGACAGTGTAACAATTGATCGTCGGACAGTCAAGGAGCGATTCCCATGGCGCGCACGAGCCGTCCCATCACCGTCACGCTCGGCGAGCTTCAAAAACGCGTCGAGGCGCGGGTGAAATCGGGAGCCTATGCCTCGGCGAGCGAGGTCGTGCGCGCGGCGGTGCGCGCCCTCGACCGCGAGGAAGCCGCTATAGACGACTGGTTGCGCCAGCGCGTGGACGAGGCTTTCGCCGATCCTCGGCCGAACGTGCCGGCGCGCGAGGTGTTCAAGCGACTTCGCCGCCATCACGCCGAGCAGGCGAAGGCCAAGCGGCTTGAAAAAGTTTAAGGTCGGCTTTCGACCGCGGGCGGAGGCCGACCTTTTTGGGATCTACCGCTACATCGCCGAGGAAGCGGGCCATGAGGTTGCCGGAGCGTATATCGAGCGGATCGAGGCGACCTGCATGTCGCTCGAAACCTTTTCCAAGCGAGGCACGCGGCGAGACGATATACGCCCTGGTCTTCGCACCATGGGCTTCGAGCGGCGCGCGACCATCGTATTCCAAGTGCAGGAAGCGGCGGTTGTGATCGTTCGGATTTTCTATGGCGGACGGGATTACGAGCGCGTCTTGCGCGGGTCGACCGACGAATGACGGGCTTGCCGGCCCGATCCGGCGCGCTCTTGCCGCCTAGCTCACCGTCGCCTCGCAGCGGCGCCAGACCTGTTCCGCGCCGCCGGTCGCCGGGCGCAGCCGCATCATCTGCTCGCTCACCAGCACCATCGCGACGGTGCCGCCGCTGCCCGCTTCGCCCTCCGGCACGGTGTAGGAAAAAGCGTGCCGCTCGTAAATGCCCTTGATTTGCTTGCCGCCCGGCGTCGTGATCGCGGGGCCTTGAATCGACAATATGCGCTTCTCGGGTCCGCACCAATGGCCGTCGATCGCATCGGCCCGCGCCGATACCGGGAGCAGCAGAGCCGCGGCGCATAGGCCGCAAAACAAGGGTCGCCATGGGCCGCGGGGCATATGCAACTCTCCCGGAAAATGCCGATCCGCTAATTTGTCAATCCGCTAAAGTCTGGCGACCCCACGGGGATTCGAACCCCGGTTTGCGCCGTGAGAGGGCGCCGTCCTGGGCCTCTAGACGATGGGGTCAGGGCTCCGGCCAGTCCGGCTACAATGACTGACGCGCCGCCAAGGTGGCAAGGGCTTTTCCGCCGCCGCTTAGGCGGCGCGCGCCAGTTTCGCCGCCGCCGCCAGCAGCGCCTCGACGCTTTCCGGGCTGGTGGCGAAGGACGCCACCAGGCGCACCAGCCCCTCGCCGTCCCAGCGGTGGAACTTGACTCCCTCGCCCTCGAGCGCCCGCGCCATGGCCTCGGGCAGTTGGACGAAGACCTCGTTCGCCTCCACCGGATCGGCGAGCCGCACGCCCGGCAAGCGGCCGAGGCCGTCGCCCAAGCGCCGCGCCATGGCGTTGGCATGGCGCGCATTGGCGAGCCAAAGATCGTCGGTCACATAGGCCTCGAGCTGGGCCGAGATAAACCGCATCTTGGACAGCAGGTGCCCGCCGCGCTTGCGCCGGTAAAGGGCGTCGCGCGCCAGATCGGCGCGGAAGAAGATCACGGCTTCGGCGGCCATCGCCCCGTTCTTGGTGGCGCCGAAGGAAAGCGCGTCCACGCCCAGGCGCCAGCTTGCCTCCGCCGGCGAGCACCCCAAGGCCGCCACCGCGTTGGCGAAGCGCGACCCGTCCATGTGCAGCATGAGCCGGTGGCGCCGGGCGGCGGCGGCCAGCGCCACCACGTCGTCGGCGCGATAGACGGCGCCGCGCTCGCTCGCTTGCGAAATGCTGATCGCCGCCGGCTGCACCTGGTGCTGTACGCCGATCCCGGCCTCGGCAAGCGCCGCCGTCAGCGTCGCGGCGTCGATCTTGGCGTGCGCGCCGGCCAAGCCCACAAGCTTGGCGCCGCCGGTGAAAAATTCCGGCGCTCCGCATTCGTCGTTGGCGATGTGCGCTTCCTGGTGGCAATAGACGGCGCCGAATGGCGGCGTCATGCAAGCCAGCGCCAGCGCATTGGCCGCCGTGCCCGTGGCCACGGGGAAGACCGCGCAATCGGTTTCGAACAGCTCCCGCAGGCGAAGCGTCAAGCGGGCGCTGACCGCGTCGCCGCCATAGCTGGTGTCGCTGCCGTGGTTGGCGCGTTCCAGCGCCGCCATGATGGCGGAGCTGACGCCGGTGACGTTGTCGCTGCGGAAATCGAGGTTCATGGTTCGCTTCCTACACCCAGGCCGATAGCGCGAAATCCGCCGCCCCTATCCCCGCCCGGAGCGCCAAAAAGATCCGCCGCCGCCGGCACGAAGGCGGCGCTGGTCAGCGCCTGGCCGTCCGCCAGCGCGGTGATCAGCCACGCCAGGCGCGGCTCGTAAATCCGCTCGGCGTCCCGGCCCGAGGGCTCCGGCGCGCCATTGGGATGGGAGTGCCAGACGCCGATCACTTGTTCCTCGGCCCCGCGCAATTCGCGCTCGATGCCGATGCGCAGTCCCGGATCGACCTCGAAACGCCGCCGCCGGTCGGGCGCCACGTTCGCCGCCGGCTCCACCCGGGTGACGCGGTAAAGGTCCGCGACGCCGCGCCGGCCGATCAGCAGCGCGCACGCTTCCTCCGGGTAGCTGGCCTCGGCCAGATCCACCA
>CAZIVY010000406.1:0-1560 GCA_964542505.1 uncultured Rhodospirillaceae bacterium | reverse complement strand
CGAAGCTTTCCTCGGTCATCACGCGCATGGAATGATCCACGTCCACCAGCACCTGCGGCGCCATGTAGGCGCCGGCGGGCTGGTCGGCGGGAAAGCGCTTCGGATCGATCAGCGCGCGCGCGCCCTGGCGCACGGCGTCGGTGATCTGCCCGCGCACGAAATTGGCGGCGGCGGCGCGCACCAGGGGCCCCAGCGTCGTTTCCGGCCGCAGCGGGTTGCCGAGCTTGTAGGCGGCGGTCAGTTCGACGAAGCCCTCGACGAAGCGGTCGTAGATCGTTTCATGGGCGTAGATACGCTCGATGCCGCAGCAGCTTTGGCCGGAGTTGAAGAAGCTGCCGTCCACCAGGTTCTCCACCGCGTGGCCCAAATCGGCGTCGGGGCGCACATAGGCCGGGTCCTTGCCGCCCAGTTCCAGGCCGCTGGCGGTAAAGCCGCCGCCGGTGGCGCGCACCACTTCGTGGCCGCCGGCCACCGAGCCGGTGAAGGCGACGAAGCCGATCTCGGGCGCCGCCATCAGTTTCCCGGCGTCGGCGTGGGACAGGTGCAGAACCGTGAACAGGCCGTCGGGCAGGCCGGCCGAGGCGAAACCCTCGGCGAAGCGTTCGGCCACCAGCGGCGTTTGCGCCGAGTGTTTCAGGATCACCGCGTTGCCGGCAAGGAGAGCCGGCACCACGGCGTTGACGGCGGTCAGATAGGGATAGTTCCACGGCGCGATGATAAAGACGACGCCCAGCGGTTCGTGGCGGATGAAGCGGGTGAAGCCGTCGCGCTGGGAGGCCTTGATGTCGGCGAGCGCCGATGGCGCCAGCCCGATCATAGCGCGGGCGCGCTCGGCCAGGCCGTTGACTTCGCCCGGCGTGTAGCGCAGCGGGCGGCCCATCTGCCAGGTCAGTTCCTCGGCGATCTGGGTCTTGCGCTCGATCATCGCCTCGACGAAGCGGGCGCAGACGGCCGCGCGCTCGGCCACCGGCACCTTGCGCCAGGCCCGTTGCGCGGTGGTGGCGGCCTCGACGGCGGCGGCGATATCGCGGGCGGCGGCGAGCGGGCGTTCGGCGTAAACCCGCCCGTCGACGGGGGATATGACCTTGATCGTCGCCATCAGATGATCTCGAAATAGCGGTCGAGTTCCCAGTCCGAGATGTGCTTGCGGTGCTCGCGCTCCTCCCATTCGCGCGTCGCCGCGTAGTGATCGACAAAGGCGCCGCCGAAGAGCGCTCGCGCCGCCTCCGAGGCGCGCAGGCGGCCCGCCGCGTCCATGAGCGTGCGCGGCAGGTCGCGGGAACTCGGATGCGTCATGGCATAAGAGTTACCGGTCACCGGATCGCCCAGGCGGAGCTTGTGCTCGATGCCCCAGAGTCCGGCGCCCAGCGCAGCGGCGAGCGCCAGATAAGGATTGCCGTCGGCGGCGGCGACGCGGTACTCGACCCGGGTCGACTTTTCGGAACCGGGAATGACGCGCAGCGCCGTGGTGCGGTTCTCCACCCCCCACGTGGCCGAGGTGGGCGCCCAAAACCCCGGAATCAAGCGGCGGAAGGAATTGACCGTGGGCGCCACCATGGC
>CAZIVY010000405.1:0-1764 GCA_964542505.1 uncultured Rhodospirillaceae bacterium | reverse complement strand
GGCCACCGGCTGGCGAATGGCCCAGCCATGATGGTCCCAGAAATTCTCGATGAACTTGGTGCCGCCCACCTGGATGATCTGCAGGCCCTCGAGGTCCGTCGCCTCGGGCAGCAGGATGTCGGCCATGTGGTTGGTTTCGTCGCGGGTGTAGGCGAAGGCGACGGTGAAGGGAAATTCCGCCACGCGCTCCGCCACCTCGGGGGCGTTCCAGGACGAGATCGCCGGGTTGGTGCGGTAGCAGAACCAAAGTTCGGGCTTGGTGGGCGTGGGCCAGCTAGCAGGCGCATCCTTCTGGAACAGCCACGGCAGATGCGCGGGGCCAAGCGCCGGCGACCAGGGGGAATGCGCCGCCAGCGGCACCAGCGTGCTGTAGGCGTTGCGAATGCTGGGCTGGCTCCGCCAGGCGTCCTTGCTGGTTTCGTTGAAGGGGTAATGCATGAACCCGTCCGGCCCCGGGGTCGCCGATTGCAGCCGGTTGCCGGCCGGGCGATTGAGCTTGACGTTGGTGCCCAGAATGCCGCCGGGCACTTCCAGCGCCCCCACCAGGCAAGCCAGAAGCGTGCGCGCCCACACCGCCGCGTAACCGCCCCAGCCGCTGTTGACGGTCTTGCCCAGCAGCACCGCCACCGGGCGGAAGGGGAGCGTCAGGCCGTCGACCTCGATGGTTTCGCCGACGCATGCGGCGGCGAGAAATTCGTCGGCGACGCGGCGTATGCGCTCGGCCGGGATGTCGCATTGCGCCGCCGCCCAATCGGGCGAATAGGGCGCCATGTGGTCGAGCAGATGCTGAAACGCGGTGCGCATCGCCACATCGTCGTGGCGCCATTCCTCGCCGTCGGCGCCGACTTCGATGCCGGAGCAGCGGAAGGCGCCGTCGAGCGCCGCCTCGGCAATGCCGTCGTCAAAGGCCTTGGCGCGGCCCAATTTCGAGTCCCAGATCAGCGGCTTGCGGCTTTCGGGGTCGCGCAGGAAATAGCCGTTGGGGCCTACCAGATAGGGGGCGTTGGTATCGTCCCGCAGGAAGCGCAGGTCGCACACGGCGCGCCAATCGCGCTCATGCAGGATGCGGTGGATGAGGGCGTAGAGGAACGCGGCGTCGGTCTTGGGCTTGATGGGCAGCCATTCGGAGGCCAGCGCGCCGCTGATGGACAAATGCGGCTCCACCTGCACGCGCTTGAGGCCGCGCGCGCGGGCCTCGGCGTGGCGCCAGACGCCCACCACGCCGGCCGAGGCGTCGGTGTTGTGGCCGCAGGAAATGATGTAGCGGCAATGGGGCGTGTCGGGCGCGACGATGAAGGCGCGGTGCCACAACTCGCCGTAAAGATGTTCGGAGTGGTAGCACTTCACCCCCTGGCCGGCGCCGAAGCCGAAATCGATCGCGCCCCAGGCCGAAAGGAAAGCGGGGAAAGTGCCCATATATTGGGTCGGCGTGCCGCCGCCGCCGAAACTCGCCGCGACCTTCGGATAGCCCGAGGAGTCGGTCAGGCCCTGGGCGCGAATGTCGTTCAGCCTGCCGGCGACGATGCCGAGCGCCTCGTCCCACGATATCGGCACGAATCCGGGATCGTGCGCGCGCCCCTTGCGCGGGTTGGTGCGCTTCATGGGCTGGCGGATGCGGTGCGGGTTGTAGGTTTTCTGGATCAGGCCATAGGCCTTGACGCAGACCCGTCCCTTGCCCGGATGGGCGTGGGCCACGTCGGTATTGGGCTCGATGCGGGCGGCGACGCCGTCCACCACCTCGACCTTCAACAAATCGGGTCCGGC
>CAZIVY010000404.1:0-1602 GCA_964542505.1 uncultured Rhodospirillaceae bacterium | reverse complement strand
TTCGCGAATTCGTGAGTGGCGTCTCGCGACTGACGAATTCGCGAAAGTCGGTACTAGGGGCGGAAGCCGTTATTGGCGTAGGCCGCCAGCGCCGCGTCGATGCGCCGGATGTGACGGACAAGCGCGGCGTCGGTGACCGCGTCGCCCAAAAGCTCGGCCAGCGTTTCCAGCGCCTCGCCGATGGCGCCGTCGTCCACGCCGCCGGCCGCGTCCCGCGCCGCGGCCACGGCTTGGTCCACGATCCGGCAAACATCTTCCAGCCGATCGAGGGCGCGCGCGGCGTCGATCTGGTCGGCATCGCAGGCGATGGTTTCGTAGCGCGACATGAGGCACCTCCGGGCGAAGGCCTGAATCATATCGCGCATTTTTGCGCACTTCAACGCAATTATGCTCTAGGGGCGGCGGGGTCGCCGGCGATCACGGAAAGGCGGCGCCGATGACCCGGTAGATGGCGTGAACGTCCCGCCGGGCGATGTCGAAATCGCGCGCCGGGTCGTACTGGCGAAGCGTGACCCCCGACTGCGAGCGGCGCACCAGCCGCTTCACCAGGGCCTCGTGGGAGGTTTTTTCCACCACCACGAAATCCCCGGGGCGTGGCGGCAGGTTCGGGTGGACGAACACGGTGGTGCCCTCGGGAAGCACCTCGCCCATGCTGGTGCCGGTGACGAACATGGCGAAGGCGTCGCGCGCGCCCTGCAGTTCCGCCGGCCGCCAGGTCCAGTCGATGGGCTCGGAATCGAGCGTTACGGCGCCATCCGGCCCGCCTTCCGCGCGGCCCCGTACCGGCAAGTCGCGCCCTCCGGCAAGCGCCGCCGGCCGTGCCCCCGCCGGCAACGTGCGCGCCGTCGCCGTTACCGCGGCCCCGCCCAGCGCCGCGGGCAAGGGGACGCCGCTTGCTTGCGCGATCTTGGCCAGGGTGCGGGCGCTCAAGGTATGCGTCGCTCGTTCGCTGTGCAGGAACCGGTTGACGGTGGACGGAGCGACGGCGCAGCGGCGCGCCAGCTCGCTGGCCGACCAGCCGATGTTCTCGATCACGCCGCGCACATAGGCGCGCGCCGCCCTTTGGGTCGCGTCCATGCGCGCATAATGCCGGCCGCGGGCGTCGCCGGCAAGTGAAAAAATGCCCTGGCGTCAGCGCAAAAATGCGCGTATACTCGGGGCCATGACGGAATGCCGCGATCGCGCCCTGGCGGCGCCCCCGCCCGCGCCGGCCCTGGTGGCCCAACGGCTGGCCGAGGCCATCCAAACCCTCGCCGCCCTGCCCGACCGCGAGCGCCTCTGGCTCAAGGGCCTGTCGAGCGCCTGGCCGGCGCCCCTTCGCGACTTCTGGGGGGAGTTCGGGCACGCCGTTCTGCGGGGCGGCGCCGGGCCCACCAGGCTTCGCCCGCCGCCGCCATCGCCCGGCGCGATCGATCGCATGCTGCCGGCCCTGACCCGCCTCATGGCGGTGGACGAGCGGTCGCGCAAGGTCATCTGGCTGCGCGCCTTCGGGGTGTCGTGGTGGAAGATCGGCGACCGCTTCGGCCGCTCGGAGCGCACCGTGCAGCGCTGGTATGACGACGCCATCGCCGCCATCGGGCGGCGCTGGCTTGATCTTGTCTA
>CAZIVY010000403.1:0-1565 GCA_964542505.1 uncultured Rhodospirillaceae bacterium | reverse complement strand
GTCGTTAGCGGAGTGAAATCGCGGTGGGCGATCCATTCCGCGCGCTTGAAGCGGCGGATGGCGTTGTCCACCCGGTTCAGGCTCACATAGACGATGACCCGGCCCCAGGGCGACATGTTGGGCGCCGACCCGTGCACCAGGTTGCAATGGAAGAAAAGCGCCGACCCCGGCGGACCCTTGGGGGCCACGATGCCGCCTTCATTGGCGAGGCGGGCGATGGTTTCATGGTCGATGGTCCACAGCGGGTAGCTGGTGGTGGTGAGGTCGTGGCCGGCCTTGAGCTTGCCCTGGCGGTGGGAGCCCGGAATGAGCAGCAGCGGCCCGTTGAATTCGGTCACCTCGTCAAGGAACACGGCGAGGTTCATCGCCCGCGGTTCGGGCATGTCGTCGTCGGCGGCCCAGGTGCCGTAATCCTGGTGCCACTGCCAGACATCGCCATCGAAGGCGGCCTTGCCGTTGATCTTGAACTGGTGGACGTAAATCCGGCCGCCGAGCATCCGTTCCGCCGGTTCGAGAAAGCGCGGGTGGCGCACCAGGCGGCGGAAGACCTCGTTGTAGGCGTGGACGGCGAAGGCGGTGCGCACCACGTCGCCGGTCTTCTCGCGCACGTTTTCCGGCCGGCGCTGGGCGAAGACGCCCGGAACCTCGCGTTTCATCACCGCCACCTCGTCGGCGGCGAAATGGTTTGGCAGAAAGAGATAGCCGTCGCGGTGGAACTCCGCGAGTTGCGCGTCGTTGAGCTTCATGGTCCCTGCCCTCCCTCGGCCTCCCCAACCATGGCCTAACGATAGCGCACGCCGGGCGAACGGCAAAGGGGCCGCGCGGCATCAGGGCCGGTGGCGGATTTATACCTCGCGCGCCAGCTCCAAGGCAGCGATCGCTTGCTCGCGGGTTACAGAGGGGAAGGAGTCGAGGAAGGCGTCCAACGTCTCGCCTGCCTCCAGATAGTCGATGAGGGTTTGCACCGGCACGCGGGCGCCGGCAAAAACTTGCGTTCCACCGAGAATGTCCGGGTCGCTATGCGTGACAGGTTTCTTCAATTTCAATCCCCGCCCACCATCCAAATTATCATACCAACCTTTCACAAGGTGCGCCCGTTCGCTCCTCAATCCACCCGCGCCATGAGCGACGCCAGGCGGCGGGCGAAGGCGGGCGGATCGGGGAGCGCCTCGCCTTCACTGATGCGCGCCTGGTCGAGCAGCAGGTGCGCCGCGTCGGCCAGGGCGCCGGCGGCGCCGGGCCTGGTCGCCCGTTCGGCGAGCTTTTTGATCAGCGCGTGGCCGGGATTGACTTCGAGGATGCGGAGGCTGGCTTCCCGCACCTTGCCGTGAACGCGCATGAGACGCTCAAAGTGCAGGTCGAGATCGCCTTCCGCCGCCACCAGACAGACGGCGCTGTCGGTCAGGCGGCCGCTTTCGCGCACGTCCTTCACCTGCCCGCCCAATGTCTGCTTGAAGATCGCGATAAGCGTGGCGAGGGCCGGACCTTCGGCTTTTTCCGCCGGAGGCGCCGCCGGGGCGCCGGCGACGGCGGCAAGATCGGCCCCGCCGCGGGTGGCCGAGCGG
>CAZIVY010000402.1:0-8030 GCA_964542505.1 uncultured Rhodospirillaceae bacterium | reverse complement strand
CACGGCGCCCGTGGCGGCGATGAAATCAACCAGCCGCGGGCGGGCGTGAACCATGGCTGGCCGGTGATCAGTTACGGCCGCGAATATTCCTTCCTCCCCATCGGCGAGGGCACGGCCAAGCCCGGCCTGGAGCAGCCGGTGCATTATTGGGATCCCTCCATCGCGCCCAGCGGCATGGCCATCTACGCCGGCGACAAGTTTCCCGCCTGGCGCGGCCACATGTTCGTCGGCTCGCTCAAATTCGGCCGGCTTGTGCGCCTGGAATTGAAGGACGGAAAGGTGGTCAAGGAAGAGCGCCTGCTCGAAGGCTTGAACGAGCGCGTGCGCGACGTGCGCCAGGGCCCCGACGGCTTCCTTTACCTGCTCACCGACAGCCCCACGGGCCGCTTGCTGTGCCTCGAACCGGCGGGTTGAGCATCCGCTCCACGAACGCCGGCGCCACCTGCGTCGCCATCCCATGGATGCACTCGGCGAAAAGCGAGTGGCCGTCGGATGGCTCGAGGTTCAATTCCACCGTGTGCGCCCGCCCGCCGGCGCGCGCTTCCTCGACGAAACCGCCGGCGGGGTAAACCTGCCCCGACGTGCCGATGGACAGAAACAGGTCGCAGGCCGCCAGCTCCACCTGAATCCGTTCCATGTGCAGCGGCATTTCGCCGAACCACACGACGTTGGGCCGCATGCCGCCCGCGTGCGCGCAAGCCGGGCATGGCGTGGCGGTGGTCAGGTCATTGCGCCAGCCATGAACGGCGCCGCACCGCGCGCAGCGCGCCTTCAACAACTCGCCATGCATGTGCAGCAACTGGCGGCTGCCGGCGCGCTCGTGCAGATCGTCGATATTCTGCGTGACGACCAGCACGCGGCCGCCATGTTCGCGCTCGAGCCGGGCCAGCGCCAGATGTGCGCCATTGGGCGCCGCCGCCACCAGGTTACGCCGGCGCGCGTTATAGAATTCATGCACCAGCGCCGGGTCGCGGGCGAATCCTTCCGGCGTCGCCACCTGGTTCAAGTCGTACTTGGTCCACAAGCCGTCCTGGTCGCGAAAGGTGCCAAGTCCGGATTCGGCGGAAATGCCCGCCCCGGTGAGAATGACGATGCGCTCAAGGCGCCGCACTATACTGGCTCTAGAATTCGTTGGCGGCGAGGTCGGCGTCCATGTTCGGCGCCGCCAATTTGTAACTCGCCTCGACGCGGTGCAGCGCCCCTCCTTGGGAAAGAAAGCTGGAGTAAAGCGCGAAGCTTTCCGCCTCGGAGGGTTCCGTGGTGAAGGCGCAATGCGCGCGCAAGTATTCGGCGACGCGGGCCGCAGGCGCGCCGTTGAGGCGGGCCAGCGTGATATGGGGATGGAATTTGCGCCGCTCCGGGGCCAGCCCGATGCGCTGCATGGCGGTTTCGATCTTGGCCTGCAGGCGCACGACTTCCGGGCAGGGCGCCACACCCACCCAGAGCACGCGCGCCGCGCGCCCATTGCCGAAGGAACCGACGCCGGAAGGGTTGATCGGGAAGGCCGGCGAATCGATCTCGCTCAAGGCGCTGGCGACGTCGCGGGCGGTGGCGCCGTCCACCTCGCCGATGAAGCGCAAGGTCAGGTGCATTTGCTCCGGCAGCGACCATTTGGCGCCCGGAACGCCATTGCACAACGCCGCCAAGTCGCGCCGCGCGGCCTCGCTCACGTCGATGGCGACGAACAGGCGGATCATGGCCGCGCCGCGCCCTCAGCGCGCCGGCGCCAGGCGCTGCAACAGCGGCGCCAGGCCATCCACCATGCGCGCCACGCCCAGGGGGTTGGGATGAATGCCGTCGCCGATGTTGAGGTCGGGCCTCGCCGCCACCCCCTCCAGCAGAAAGGGGTAGAAGGCGACGCCGTGCCGGCGCGCAAGCTCCGGAAACAGCGCGTTGAAGGCATCGACATAGGCGCGGCCCAGATTGGGCGGCGCCTGCATGCCGGCGAAAAGCACCGCGATGCCGCGCGTCTTGAGCTCGTTCAAAATGGCGTCCAGATTGGCGCGCGTCACGGCGGGATCGATGGCGCGCAACGCGTCATTGGCGCCCAGCGCCACCAGCACCGCGTCCGGGCGCTCGTTCAGGAGCCAGCCGAGCCGCGCCCGCCCGCCCGCGCTGGTGTCGCCGGACACCCCGGCGTTGAGCACCCGCGCATTGACCCCGCGCTCCCTTAGCCGGCGCTCCAACTGGGCGGGCAAGGCGTCGCCGGCGGCGAGGCCGTAACCCGCGGTCAGGCTGTCGCCCAGGGCCAGCACGGTGAACGGGCGCGGCGCGGCCCCCGCCCACGCTGCGCCCGCTTTGCCTATGTCCGGCGCGGTTGCCAGCCAAAAAACCAGCGCCGCGCCCACGCCCGCGATTACGCTTCCGCGCATCCGGTCCTTGCCAAGAAGGCGCCCGGGGCCATATGCCAGGGAAGCGCCCGCATACCGCCCCGCCGCCAACCAGTGACGACTGGACTTCCACCACATGCCCACGGCTCCCATGGTACGCCTCAGTGACGTGCGCCTGACATTGGTCAGCGCCGCCGGTCCCGTCAATATCCTGCGCGGGATCGACTTCGAGATCGCGGCCGGCGAGGCGGTGGGCCTTGTGGGTCCGTCGGGTTCCGGCAAGTCCACCATGCTGGCGATCATCGCCGGGCTGGAGGGCGCGACCTCCGGCGGGGTGGAAGTGGCCGGCCAGGCCCTCACCGCCCTGGACGAGACCGGTTTGGCGCTCTTCCGCCGCCAAAACGTGGGCATCGTCTTTCAGTCCTTTCACCTCATTACCACCATGACGGCGCTGGAAAACGTGGCTCTGCCGCTCGAGCTTGGCGGCCGCGCCGACGCCTTCGCCGCCGCCGAGGAAAAGCTCGCCGCCGTGGGCCTGGGCCACCGCCTCGGTCACTATCCAGCGGAGCTTTCGGGCGGCGAGCAGCAGCGCGTGGCGCTCGCCCGCGCGGTGGCCGCCGACCCGGCCTTGCTGTTGGCCGACGAGCCCACCGGCAATCTCGATGGCGATACCGGGCGGGCGATCATCGATCTCCTGTTCGCCTTGCACCGCCGCCACAAGTCGACCTTGCTGCTCATCACCCACGACCCCGAAGTCGCCCGCGCCTGCGACCGCGTCGTGCGCATCGACAATGGCCGCATCAGCGACAGCGGAAAAGCCGCGTGACGAACGCGCTCACCCAATGGCGCCTCGCCTGGCGGATCGCGCGCCGCGAATTGCGCGGCGGCGTGCAGGGCTTTCGCATTTTCCTCGCCTGCCTCGCGCTCGGCGTCGGCGCCATCGCGGCGGTGGGGTCGCTTGCCGCCGGCATGCGCGCGGGGATCGCCCTGGACGGCCGCGCCCTGCTTGGCGGCGACGTGGAATTTCGCTTGATCCATCGTCCCGCCACCGCGAGCGAACGCGTTTGGCTGGACGGACGGGGCGTCGTTTCCGAAACGCTGCAAATGCGCGCCATGGCTTATGCCGTCCCCAATGCCGCCGCCGCGGCGCCGGAGTCCTCGGCCCGCGCGCTGGTGGAATTGAAGGCGGTGGACCGCCGCTATCCGCTCTATGGCGAGGTGCGCCTCGATCCGCCGCAGGCCCTGGCGCAGGCTTTGGCTCTGCGTGACGGCGCCTATGGCGCCGTGGTCGAGGCGCGCGCCCTCGATCGCCTGAAGCTCAAGCTCGGCGATCCGGTGCACGTGGGCGACGCCACGTTCCGGGTGCGGGCGACCATCGCCCGCGAGCCCGACCGCGCCAGCGCCGGCTTGACCTTCGGCCCGCGTTTGTTGGTCAGCCAGGACGCCGTCGCCGCCACCGGGTTGGTGCGGCCCGGAAGCTTGATCTTCTATCACTACCGGGTGGCATTGCCCGCCGGGGCGGACATGCGCGCGCTCATCGACGCGGCCAACGCGGCCCATGGCGAGGCCGGCTGGCGCGTGCTCGACTGGCGCAACAGCAATCCGGGCTTGCGCCAGTTCATCGACCGCATTGGCATGTTCCTGGTGCTGGTGGGCCTCACCGCGCTCCTGGTGGGGGGCGTCGGCGTCGGCAACGCGGTGGCGGCTTACCTCGATGGCAAGACCGCCGCCATCGCCACGTTGAAATGCCTGGGCGCCACCGGGCCGCTGATTTTCCGCATCTATCTGCTCCAGGTGGCGATGCTGGCCCTGGGCGGCATCGTGTTGGGACTGGCGGCGGGCGTGGCGCTGCCGGCGGCGTTGATCGGCATCGTGTCCGAGGTCCTGCCGGTGCCCATTCGCTTTGGCTTTTACCCTGGGCCACTGGGCCTGGCGGCGCTTTATGGCGTTCTTGTCGGCCTCGCCTTCGCGCTCTGGCCGCTCGCCCGCGCCCGCGAAGTGCCGCCCGCCGGGCTGTTCCGCGATCTGGTGGCGCCCGCCCGGCGCTGGCCGCGCCCGGCCTATGCGGTGGCGACGGTCGCGCTGTTCGTGGCCCTGGCTGGCATCGCCGTCGCCAGCACCGACGAGCGGCGCTTCGCCCTTTGGTTCGTGGGCGGGACCATAAGCGGATTTGCGCTGTTGAGCGCGGTGGCGGTGGCGCTGATGGCCGCGGCGCGGCGCGTTGGGCGCCCGCGCGTCGCGGCGCTGCGCATGGCGCTGGCCAATCTTC
Organism: uncultured Rhodospirillaceae bacterium; assembly: GCA_964542505.1. Taxonomy (GTDB): domain Bacteria; phylum Pseudomonadota; class Alphaproteobacteria; order Ferrovibrionales; family Ferrovibrionaceae; genus CAZIVY01. Next base: position 3,431 of record CAZIVY010000402.1, on the reverse strand, counting down.
ATCGCCCCGGCGCGCCCACGCCCGGCATCGTGCTGTCGCTTGGCGTCGGCCTCAGCCTGCTGGTGACGGTGGCCCTCATCGAGGGCAATCTCGGCCGCCAGGTCAACCAGCGCCTGATTGGCGAGGCGCCGGCCTTCTACTTCATCGACATTCAGCCCGACCAGGTGGAGGAATTCGAGCGCGTGGCGCGGGCCATTCCGGGGGTCGGCGAAATCGAGCGCGTCCCTTCCCTGCGCGGGCGTATCGTCAAGGTCGGGCCGCTGGCCGCCGACAACGCGCCGGTATCGCCCGATCAGCGCTGGGTGCTGCGCGGCGATCGCGGGCTTACATTCGCGGCTTTGCCGCCGGCGGACAGCGAAATCATCGCCGGCGAATGGTGGCCCCGCGACTATCGCGGGCCGCCCCTGATTTCCATGGGCGAAGAGGCGGCGCGCGGTCTTGGCTTGGGCGTCGGCGACACCCTTACGGTCAACGTTCTCGGGCGCGAAATCGAGGCGCGCATCGCCAATTTGCGCCGCATCGACTGGAGCGATCTGGGGTTGAACTTCGTCCTTATTTTCGCCCCCGGAACACTGGAACAGGCGCCCCACAGCTACATCGCCACCGTCAAGGCCCAGGGCGCCGCCGAGGAAGCGGTCTACCGCGCGATCACCGACCGTTTCGCAAACGTCTCCGCCATCCGCATGAAGGAAGTCCTGCAACAGATCGACCTGGTGCTGACCAATATCGCTTTTGCCGTGCGCGCCGCCTCCGCCGTCACCCTGCTTGCCGGCATCCTGGTGCTTGCCGGCGCCATCGTTGCCGGCCACCGCCGCCGGGTGCGCGAGGCGGTGCTGCTCAAGGTGCTGGGCGCGACCCGCCTCGACGTCCTCCGGCTCTATTTGGTCGAGTACGCCCTGGTGGGCCTGGTGGCGGCAAGCGTGGCCACCGGCCTGGGCTGGCTGTCGGCCTGGTTGGTGGTGACCAAGGTCATGGCTTCCGACTGGGAAGCGCTGCCCCTGACCATGGCGCTGACCGCGCTGGGCGGGGTCGTGGTCACGGTCGGCCTTGGCCTGGCGGGGACCTGGCGCGCCCTTTCCGTGCCCCCGGCGCGGGTCTTGCGCCAGTACTAAGTCCGATTAACTCTAGGCCGGTGGCGGAAATCCGCCCTTCCAGGGTCGGGATTCGGCGGCGGCGTTCTTGAATTTCTTACCCCTAGGCCCCATTATCAAATGCAACGAGGAAGCAGGGGCCTCGCGGCCTCGCAACCTCAACGTCCGCAACCTAACGTCCGCAACCTCAAGGGGTAACGTACCAATGGCTACGCAATTCAATCGGACCGCCGGCGCCCTCGGCGCCGTCGACCGGGTCGCAATCGACCAGGCGCTGCGCGCCTACATGCTTAAGGTTTACAACCTGATGGCATCGGGCTTGCTGCTGTCGGGCATTGTTGCCGTGGTGGTGGCCCAGTCGCCGGCGATGATGTCGGCCATTTTCGGTTCCGGGCTTGGCATCGTCGCCATGCTGGCGCCGCTCGGCATCATGTTGGCCATGAGCTTTGGCGCCAGCCGCATGAGCGCCAGCGCCATGTCGGCGCTTTACTGGGCGTTCGTGGCCAGTTTTGGCCTTTCGCTCGCCGCGATTTTTCAGATTTACACCGCCACCAGCATCGTGCGGGTGTTCTTCATCACCGCCGCCACCTTCGGCGCCATGAGCCTTTACGGCTACACCACCCAGCGCGACCTGACCGCCTTCGGTTCGTTCCTGTTCATGGGCCTGATCGGCATCGTCATCGCCAGCCTGGTCAATATTTTCCTCGCCAGTTCGGCGCTGCAGTTCGCGGTGTCCGTCATCGGCGTGTTGGTCTTCACCGGCCTCACCGCCTATGACACCCAGCGCATCAAGCTCGAGTTCTACGAGGGCGATCCCGCCGAGGTGCAGTCGAAGAAGGCCATCTTCGGCGCCGTGTCGCTCTACCTCGACTTCCTCAACCTGTTCATGATGCTGCTGCGCCTTATTGGCGACCGCCGCTAGATCTCCAACTCGGGTTAGAGATCCATTAACCCCCCGGCGGCTAGCCTGCCGGGGGGTTTTGTTTTTCGCCGCCACGCTATACTTTGCTCGCCCTCAACGCCCCTCCCACGTTCGCGGCGACGGGCTCTGCTTCATGCGGACACCGAAAGGATCGGAAAAGAAAATGACGATTAGGTTGCGTGCCATTGCGGTGGCATTGACGTTGGTGGGTTCGCTGGCGCTGGCCGGCGGGGCGTTCGCCCAGGCGGCCAAGCCGTCACAGGCCCAAATGCAGGCCGACAAAGCGTGCAAGGCCTACGACAAGGGCACATTGCAGCATCAGCAATGCGTCCGCCAGCATCTGGCCAAGTCGAAAAAGGCCACCGCCGGCAAGTCCAAGCCGCCGATGACGTTGAAGAAAACCGACCAGAAAGCCTGAGCCAGGCTGTTGAAAAGCCATCCGGATCGTCATCGCGAGGCCACAGAGCGGCCGTGGCGATCCAGGGAAATGGCGAGAAGCCGCCTGTTCCTGGATTGCCGCGCCGGCAGCCTGCCCTGAGCGCCGCGCCCCCCTTACCCTGAGCGCCGCGCGAAAGCGCGCGTCGAAGGGCGAGACGCCGCCTGGTGGCGGCTCCTCAGGGCAAGGCGCGCGTCGAAGGCTGGCGTCTCGAACGATGAACGGCGCGGTTCCACGTGATCGCAATCCGCCCTAGGGACGCGCGCCAACGCCCCAAAGAGCGCAGCGGCACGCGCGCCAACGCCCCAAAGAGCGCGGCCCGCGCCTAAACCAGGCTAAGCCGCTTGCGCTGAAACAGCTTCAACGCCGCCGCCAGGCTTTGGCCGCGCTTGAGTACGCGCTCGCCCGCCCCCAGCACCGCATAGGCGCCCTGCTTACGCGCCAAATGCGGTGTCTTGACGATGCGGTACAAGGCGCCGTCGGCGCTGCGGCGGAATACAGCGAAGCTGCAGCTACGCTGGTCTTGGCCAATGGCGTAGTCGCGCCATTCGCCGCGCCCCACCATGTGCGCGTAAAGCCCTAGAATGAGTTGAAATTCGCGTCGATCGAAGAACACTGGCCTTGTTCCGCCCGGTCTTGTCTCGCCCAGCCTCGTCCCGCCCGGTCGGTTCGACGCTCGCCGCCGGGCGGACAAATGATACTCGTCGAAATTGACTACCTCGCTCATGGCCACTGCCCTCCCATTTGAATTTCATTCTTGTGGGTGAAATTGTCGCCCCGCTTTGGCCCGCGGTCAAGGCGCGTCGCGCCGGGAGACGGAGTCCAAGAATGCGCGCGCCAGCGGCCCCAGAGGCGCGCTTCCGGGCTGCGACACGGTGAGGCGCATGAGCGAGCTCGTGCCGCCGTGGATGCGGCTCTCGACGCGCGTGCGCGCCGGGACGCCGCTCACCGAGTCGATGATCGATCCGTGCAGAAACCCGGC
>CAZIVY010000401.1:0-9243 GCA_964542505.1 uncultured Rhodospirillaceae bacterium | reverse complement strand
CCGCTATCCGACAGCCGCTTATGCCGCCAAGTTCGCCATCGTCGCCGGCATCGTCAATCTCGTCGCGGGCTTTTGAAGCCGCGGCGCTTCGCCCACCTTGCGTCCTCCCTGCGCCCAAGCTACTTTTGCAACAGGTCTACTGTGCCGTTAGCATGGTAGTAGAGGAACTCGAAAAAATCGCGCGTGATCCAGTCGAAGTAAAACCAGTCCTTGAAGCGCCAGGGCGATTGCGCGATAAACTCCGACGCCAGCAGTTCAAGATGGAATGATTTTATGGGCACCAAGCACCGAGCTTGCCATGCTTTCAACATGCGAATGAGTGGGCGCAGATTCCGAGCATTGGCGCTGTCTACTGCTTCGATATAGTTCACTTCGTCCCACGGCGCGGTTTCCTTGTACGAGCCGCCATCGCGAGTGTCACAAATCCAATATCGCCCGGTGTTGGAGGGACCGAAGGCAGGCACAACCTCCACGCTGTAACTGCCGAAATTGACGACGACAACTTGCCTGTCGCCGTTGATATCGGTGTTTGGATTAGTCGCGCGCAGCTTGTCCTTCACTTCCTGCAACAGCGCCGACTGCTGCGCCCAGGCGTAAGCCTGAAAGCGGTAGTAGACCGCAATCGGCAGCAGGAAATACACGTCCACATCGCGCGGCGGATGAATGGCGGTGTCCTTCGCCCACGAGCCGATGAAAAAGCTGTTGTCGGTGTCCGAGTTCGTGCGGTAGTAGGCGCGATTGAGGCAGCTCACGACGTTGGCGCGTTTGGTGAAGCCGTCAAGCTTTTGCACCGGGGTCAGCGCCAGTTTGCGATGAAACTGGTCAAAACGTTGCCGCACGGCTATCCAGCGCGACGGCGTGTAATTGGCGAGCGCGTTCAACGACGGCAACGCCCCCAGCCCCATGGGCCGTGGTGCGGGAAAAGGTTGCAGCGAGAAAAGCCCGCTCATTGCATTAACTCTCCAGATTTTGCGCCCTTACGACCGAAGAATGTGAATTAGGTGCGACACTTTATCTGCGAGCCGGAAGAAACATCAGTTGGGCGAAATACATATGACGCCTTCTGTCCTAACGGGAGAGGCAACTCGTATTCCTGTCCCGTTGTCGGATCTTCCACGAACTGCGATGACAAGTACGACGCTGTCGCTGACGTTGTTATGGACAAACCCGCCAGTTCATTTATCGGTGCGAAGGGGTCCGTGGTCGTTTCCGCCAAGTCCGAGGCGAGGATGACGCCCCCGCAAACCAAGCATAACGTGGTTACCTTGCCGCCGTGGCGGTGAACACATTTGCCAAGCTCAATCAACATCTCACGGCTCCAAAAAAAATCGGGGGCGCGGCGGGGCCAGCGAAAACCGCGGCGCACCCCCAGTTCAACAGGGAGGACTACCAAGTACGCACGCGACGCCTAGGCGAGGGGCGCCTGGGCGTTACTGGGCCGCGATGCCGAAGGGAGCCCCCCGGCGCGCGGCCCGGCCGGCCTCGCGTCAACTGCAGCCGCTGGTCGAACCGCAGGTGTCGCATTTGAGGCAGGTTCCGTTGCGAACGAGGGTGAAGTTGCCGCACTCGCGGCAGGCGTCGCCCTCATAGCCCTTCACGCGGGCCTCGCGAATACGTTCCATGCGCCGATCCGGCCCCGCCGCCATGCCGCCCATCGCGCCGGCGGAGATGCCGACGGACACGCCGACAGAGACGCCCACCGCGGCCTCGGTCATGCCGTGGGTGCCGGTCGCCGCCAGGGCGCCAGCGCCCTCGCGGTTGAGCACGTAGAGGTTGGAGCGGAGATAGCCGTTGGACGCCAGCGCCATCATCGCCTGGCGGCCGTCGCGATCGCCTTCCGCCGCCGCCAGGATCGGCATGTTGCCCTCGGCGTCGCCGGCGCCCATGCTGTCATGTTGCAGGTCTTCCGGCTTAACGTGCGCCAAATCGTTGCGCCCGAGGTACGAAATCGCCAGCTCGCGGAACACGTAGTCGAGCAGCGACGTGGTCATCTTGATCGTGTCGTTGCCCTCGACCAACCCTGAGGGCTCGAAGCGGGTGAACACGAAGGCTTCGACGAATTCCTCCAGCGGCACGCCATACTGCAGGCCGATGGAAATGGCGATGGCGAAATTGTTCATCACGCTGCGGAAGGCGGCGCCTTCCTTGTGCATGTCGATGAAGATTTCGCCCAGCCCCCCATCGTCATATTCGCCGGTGTGCAGATAGACCTTGTGCCCGCCGACAATGGCTTTCTGCGTGTAGCTCTTGCGCCGGTTCGGCAGGCGGCGGCGTCCGACGACCTGGCGCTCGACGATGCGCTCGGCGATCACCGAGGCGCGCGCCGCCGCCGGTTGGGCGACGATTTCCTCCACCAGTTCCTCGGCGTCATCGATCGCCATGGCGGCCAGCGGCTGCGACAGCTTCGACCCGTCGCGGTAGAGCGCGATCGCCTTCAGCCCCAGCCGCCACGCCTTCTCGTAGGCCTGCTTGCAATCCGTCACGGTGGCGGAATTGGGCATGTTGATGGTCTTGGAAATGGCGCCGGAAATGAACGGCTGCGCCGCCGCCATCATGCCGATGTGGCTGTCGATGGAGAGGCAGCGTTGCCCGCGCCGGCCGCAAGGGCTGGCGCAATCGAAGACGGCCAGGTGCTCCGCCTTCAACTTCGGCGCGCCTTCGAGCGTCATGGCGCCGCAGCAGAAGATATTCGCCGCCTCGACTTCCGCCTTGCTGAATCCGAGCGCCGCCAGCGCGTCGAAGGCGGGGTCGTCGAGTTGCGCCGCGGTGAAGCCCAGCGCCCGCGTGCACACGTCCTCGCCCAGCGTCCAGCGGTTGAAGGCGAAGCGGATATCGAAGGCCGCGCCGAGCGCCTTTTCCACCGTGTCGATGGCCGCCGCCGGCAGGCCCTTGGCCTTCAGCGTCTCGTGGTTGACGCCCGGCGCGCCCTGGAGCGTGCCGCGGCCGAGCGCGTAGATCACGATATCCTCGGCGGTGGCGCGGTCGTAGCCGAGCTTGGCCAGCGCTTCCGGCACCGTGCGGTTGATGATCTTGAAGTATCCGCCTCCCGCCAGGCGCTTGAACTTGACGATGGCGAAGTCGGGCTCGATGCCCGTGGTGTCGCAATCCATCACCAGGCCGATGGTGCCGGTAGGCGCGATCACGCTCACCTGCGCGTTGCGGAATCCGTGGCGCTCGCCCGCCGCCAGCGCCTCGTCCCAGGCGCCGCGCGCCGCCGACACCAGGTCCGCGTCCGGGCAGTTGGCGGCGTCCAGCGCCACCGGCGGCGTCGCCAGGCGGTCATAGCCATCGCCCAGGCCGTGGGCGGCGCGCCGGTGATTGCGGATCACGCGCAGCATCGAATCGCGGTTGCGCGCGAAGCCCGGGAAGGGGCCGAGCTCTTCCGCCATTTCCGCCGAGGTGGCGTAGGCGACGCCGGTCATCAGCGCGGTGATCGCGCCGGCCAGCGCCCGCCCGGCGGCCGAATCGTAGGAAAGCCCGCCGGCCATCAGCAGCGCGCCGATATTGGCGTAGCCGAGGCCCAGCGTGCGGAAGTCGTAGGACAGGCGCGCGATGCGCTGCGCCGGGAACTGGGCCATGAGCACCGAAATTTCCAGCACCATGGTCCACAGGCGCACGCCGTGACGGAAGGCCGGCACGTCGACGCGCCCGTCGGGGCGGCGGAAGTTCATCAGGTTCAGCGACGCCAGGTTGCACGCGGTGTCGTCGAGGAACATGTATTCGGAGCACGGATTGGACGCGTTGATGCGGCCATCGGCGGGGCAGGTGTGCCAGTCGTTGATGGTGGTGTCGTATTGCACGCCGGGATCGGCCGACGCCCAGGCGGCGTAGGAGATTTTTTCCCATAGCTCGCGCGCCTTGACCGTCTCGGCCACGGAGCCGTCGGTGCGGTTGGTCAGCTTCCACTCGCCATCGGCGGCGAGGCAGCGCAGGAATTCGTCGTTCACCCGCACCGAATTGTTGGAGTTCTGGCCGGAGACCGTTTGATAGGCCTCCGAATCCCAGTCGGTTTCATAGGTGCGGAAGTCGATTTCTTCATAGCCCTGGCGGGCGAAATGAATCGCGCGCTGGACGTAGTTTTCCGGGATCATCGACCGCCGCGCGGCGAGAATCTCTTTCTTCAGTCCCGGATTGTCGGAGGGTTCGAATCGCCGTTCGCCTTGGCCCTGGCGGCAGGCCTTGATGATCGCGTTGAGGTGCTTTTGCGCCAGCCGCGAGCCGGCCACCAGCGCTGCCACCTTCTGTTCCTCGACCACTTTCCAGTCGACAAACGACTCGATGTCGGGATGGTCGATGTCCACCACCACCATCTTGGCGGCGCGGCGCGTGGTGCCGCCGCTCTTGATCGCCCCGGCGGCGCGGTCGCCGATCTTGAGGAAGCTCATCAGACCCGACGAGCGCCCGCCGCCGGAAAGCCGCTCGTTCTCGCCGCGCAAGCGCGAAAAATTGGTGCCGGTGCCCGACCCGTACTTGAACAGCCGCGCTTCCCGCACCCACAAGTCCATGATGCCGCCTTCGTTCACCAGATCGTCGGCGACCGATTGAATGAAGCAGGCATGGGGCTGCGGCCGCTCATAGGCCGACGCCGACGCCGACACCTCGCCGGTGCGGAAATCCACCGCGTAGTGGCCTTGCGCCGGCCCGTCGATTCCATAAGCCCAGTGCAGGCCGGTGTTGAACCATTGCGGCGAATTGGGCGCCCCCATTTGCCGCGCCAGCATGTGGCGCATTTCGTCGAAAAAGGCGCTCGCGTCTTCCTCGCCGTCGAAATAGCCGGCCTTCCAGCCCCAATAGGTCCAGGTTCCCGCCAAGCGGTCGAATACCGCCGTGGCGCTGCTTTCGTGCGCCGTCGGCACGGCGCCCGCCGCGTTGTCGGCCACCCGCCGGCAAAGCCACGGCGGCACGCCATCTTCCGCCACCGGCTTCAGCCGCGCCGGCACTCCCGCCTTGCGGAAATATTTTTGCGCCAGAACGTCGCAGGCGACCTGCGACCATTCCTTCGGCACCTCGATGTCGGTCAGCTGGAAAACCAGCGACCCGTCCGGGTTGCGAATTTCGCTGTTGGTTTTGCGGAAGGCGATGCCGGCATAGGCCGACTCGCCGGCACGAGTGAAGCGACGCTCAATACGCATGGCGCGAGAACCCGATCCCCCAAAAAATTCGGTTGCCGTCTGAGCAGCCCGGCGAAGCCGGCACCACCCGCGGACTGTTCTCTCGCGCCACAACCTGTGGCACTCAAACTGCCCGACTACCACCAAGGCTAGTCCAGCCACGGAAAGACGGTCAATAGATTTTGTATTAATGCGTGCAAAGGCGCACAAAATCTAGACAGGCGCGTCCAGGCCTTGCCGCCGCCGCCGCCCGAAACGACAGCCATCTGTGCATGCGAACTAATGATTTATCAACAACTTAGGCGTCAGGGTGCGGGCGTCGTGGTGCTTAAGTTCGGCGGAATCGGGCGGTGGCGCCAAGGTTCGGTGTCCATATCCGGGCTGGACGGTGGCGGTTGGCGGTGACATATTCCGCCCGCCGCGCTAGAGGGCGGTATTGGCATGAGCTTGTTGGGCACGAAGTTCCTCACCTGGTGGAAAGGCGAAGCGGTTGGTAGCGACCGATTCGGCAACCGCTACTACCGGGAAAAGGGTGGAAATCGCCGCTGGGTCATGTACCGGGGCGAGGCGGAAGCGTCGAAAGTGCCGCCCGAATGGCATGTCTGGCTGCACCACACAACCGATGAAATTCCGCCAATCGAGCCCGAGCGCCGGCCTTGGGAGCGCGAGCATGTGCCGAATCTGACCGGCACCGGACACGCTTATGGTCCGTCGGGACAATTGAGCCGCGGGGGCCGCCGGCCGCGCGCCACCGGCGACTACGAGCCCTGGCGACCGGACTGAAACGAGTCAAGGAGCTAAACGCGATGGGATCTCACTTCGTCGAAACCTTGGTTGGCACCGTGGTCGTGGTTGTCGCCGCGGTATTCTTGGTGTTTGCCTATTCGAGCGTGGGGCTGCGCTCCAGCGTCGGCGGCTACGAGCTGGTGGCGAAATTCGACCGCGTCGACGGCCTCAACATCGGCAGCGACGTGCGCCTGAGCGGCATCAAGGTCGGATCGATAACGCGCCAGGAGCTCGATCCGAAGACCTATGTCGCGGTGGTGCGCCTGACCGTCGACGGCGTCGTGAAGGTGCCCGAGGATTCCGCCGCCCGCATCGCCTCCGAGGGCTTGCTGGGCGGCAATTACCTCTCGCTGGAGCCCGGAGGCAGCGACGTGATGCTGAAAGAGGGCAGCGAGATCAAGTTCACCCAGGGCGCCGTCAATCTGCTCGACCTGATTGGTCAGGCCATATTCGGCGCCGCCGGCGGGGGCGCGAAGCCGGCGCAGCCGGCGCAGTAGTCAACGCCGGCGCCAGCGCGGTAACGTCAATACGCGCGCGCTATTTTCGTTTGCGTTCGGGGACGAGCATGCGATTTGGGATTCCGGTCTTGCTGGCGGCGTTGGCGGCGGCCCCCGTGGCCGCCCCGGCAGCCGCGCAGACGGCCATTCTGCAAGGCCTGGACAAGGTGACGGCGCGCATTTCCGCCGTGCCCGCGCCGCTCGGCGAGGTGGTGCGCTTCGGCACCCTGGAGATACTCGTGCGCACCTGCCGCAAGCGGCCGCCCGAGGAGCCGCCGGAAACCACCGCCTTCGTCGAAATCACCGACGTTCGCCGCGGCAGCGAGCCCAAGCGCCTGTTCACCGGCTGGATGTTCGCGTCGAGCCCGGCGCTGAACGCGCTCGAGCATCCGGTCTATGACGTGTCGCTGATCGATTGCAAGGCCACGGGACCGGCCACGCAGGCTGGCCAGCGGTAGAAATCGGCCGCCGCCGCCGTCGCCGCGCGCAGCCGCCGCCGGTAATCGGCGCGCGATATTTCCACCGCCCCGAAGCTCGCCAGATGCGGGGTCATGAACTGCGTGTCCAGCAGGCGATACCCGCCGGCCCGCAGCCGCGCCACCAGGTGCACCAGGGCCACCTTGCTCGCGTCGCGCTCGCGGCTGAACATGCTTTCGCCAAAGAAGGCGGCGCCCAGCGCGACGCCGTAAAGGCCGCCCACAAGCTGCCCGCCGGCCCAGCATTCGACGCTGTGCGCCTGCCCCAGCCGGTGCAGTCCGGTGTAGAGCTCGATGATGCGGTCGTTGATCCAGGTGCGTGCGCGCGCCCGTCCGGGTTCGGCGCAGGCGGCGATCACGGCGGCGAAGTCGCGGTCGGCGGAGACCTGGAAGCGGTCGCCGCGCACGGTGCGCGCCAGCCGCCGGGAGACGTGAAAGGAATCGAGCGGCAGAATGCCGCGCCGCTCGGGTTCAACCCAGAAGAGTTCCGTGTCGGCCCGGTCCTCCGCCATGGGAAATAGGCCCTGGCGGTAGATTTCGAGCAGCAATTCCGGCGTCAACTCGCGCATGCGATTCCCGAGAGCATGTCCCACTATGCTCTACCCGCGATTGGCGATGAACTCCTCCAGCCAATGGATGTCGTAGGCGCCGTTGACGAAGTCGGATTCGGAGGTCAGCGTCAGGTGCAGCGGAATGGTGGTGTCGATGCCGCCGATGACATATTCCTCGAGCGAGCGGCGGAGCCGCATCAGGCATTCGGCGCGCGTCTGCGCGTGGACCACCAGTTTGGCGATCAGGCTGTCATAGTGCGGCGGCACCCTGTACCCGGCATAGACCGCCGAATCGACGCGCACGCCCAGGCCCCCCGGCGGATGGTAGGTGCGAATGCGCCCCGGCGAGGGGGCGAAGGTCAGCGGATGCTCGGCGTTGATGCGGCATTCGATGGCATGGCCGTTGAAGACCACGTCGCTTTGCGTGTAGCCGAGTTCTTGGCCGTCGGCGATGCGGAACTGCTCCTGCACCAGGTCGAGGCCGGTGACCCATTCCGTCACCGGATGTTCCACCTGCAGCCGGGTGTTCATTTCGATGAAATAGAAGTCGCCGTTCTCGTACAGGAATTCCACCGTGCCGACGCCGAGATAGCCGAGCTCGGCGATGGCGCGCACCACGGTCTCGCCGATGGCCTCGCGCTGTTCGGGAACGAGCGCCGGCGAGGGCGATTCCTCCAGCAGCTTCTGATGGCGCCGTTGCAGCGAGCAGTCGCGCTCGCCCAGGTGCACCACGTGGCCGTGGCTGTCCGCGATCACTTGAATCTCGATGTGGCGCGGCCGCGCCAAATATTTCTCCAGGTACACGGTGTCGTCGGCGAAGGAGAGCCGCGCCTCGGTCTTCGCTTGCATCAGCGCCCGCGGCAGCTCGTCGGGGGAACGCACCACCTTCATGCCCCGGCCGCCGCCGCCGGCGGAGGCCTTGACCAGCACCGGGAAGCCGATCTCGGCGGCAACGCGGCGCGCATGGGTTTCGTCTGCGATGGCGCGGTCGGAGCCCGGCACCACCGGCACCCCAAGGCGCTTCATGGCGTCCTTGGCGGCGATCTTGTCGCCCATCAGCCGGATATGGTGCGGCTTGGGGCCGATGAAGGTGATGTCGTGCGCCCCCACGATGTCGGCGAACGAGGCGTTCTCCGACAGGAATCCGTAGCCGGGATGTATGGCGTCGGCGCCGGTGATTTCGGCGGCCGAGATGATCGCCGGAATGTTGAGGTAGCTGAGCGACGACGGCGGCGGCCCGATGCACACGCTTTCGTCCGCCAGGCGCACGTGCATGGCGTCGGCGTCGGCGGTGGAGTGCACGGCCACGGTGCGGATGCCCATTTCACGGCAGGCGCGATGGATGCGCAGCGCGATTTCGCCGCGATTGGCGATCAGCACCTTTTCAAACATGGCCGGGCGGCTACTCGATCACCATCATCACCTGGCCGTACTCGACCGGCTGCTGATTCTCCGTCAGCAGGCGCGTTACCCGGCCGGCGCACGGCGCGGGAATGGGGTTCATCGTCTTCATCGCTTCGACGATAAGCACGGTCTGGCCCTGGGTCACCATGTCGCCGACGCGCACGAACGGCGACGCGCCCGGCTCCGGCGCGTGGAAAACCGTTCCCACCATCGGCGACTTGACGGCGCCGGGGTGGGCGCCAAAGTCCTCGGCCGCCGATTTGGCGTCGGACGCCGCGGCGGAGCCGGCGCTGGGCGCCGCCGGCGCGGAAGCCGGGGCCGTCATTTGAATTGGCGCTGGCGCGCGCCCCACGCGCACCTGCACGCCGCCCTCGCTCCACTCGATCTCGCTCAAGCCGGTCTCGGCCAGGAGTTCGGC
>CAZIVY010000400.1:0-3648 GCA_964542505.1 uncultured Rhodospirillaceae bacterium | reverse complement strand
GGCGCCCAGGTCAGCGTCGCCGGCCTGGTGCTGGTGCGCCAGCAGCCGGGCACGGCGAGCGGCGTCATCTTCGCCACGCTCGAGGACGAGACCGGATGGGCCAATCTTATCGTCTGGCCGAAGGTCTTCGCCCGCTTCCGCCGCGTCGTGTTGCAGGCGCGCCTGTTGATGGCGCGGGGAACGCTGCAACGCCAGGGCGAGGTGCTGCACCTCATCGCCCACCGCCTGACCGACATGACGGCCCTGCTCCGCGGCCTGGCGCCGCCGCCACTTGCAGCGCCCGTCGCCGCGTGCGTCATCCCCGACGCCCGCAATTTCCGCTGATAAGACGAACGAAAACCGGCAACCTCCTGGGCCGCACCCAAGAGATGCGGCTAGGCGAGGCAAGGGATCGCTACCTTGGGACGGTCGTCCTAACCCAAAGGCGCCGGTTGAAGTTCCACAGGGCCGCCGCGAAGCCGAGGGCGAGGAGGCCCGCAAATAGGACGGTCGCCGGTTTCGCGCCCAGCCACTCGAAATATTGCGTGTAGAAATGGATCGCCCCAAAGACCGCGACGATGTTGACGACCCACCGGCGGTTCGCTCTGGCGGCCCAGAATCCGGTTCCGGCCAGCGCGACCGCCCACAGGACGACGAAGACCCAGCTGCCGATCTCGATCCTCAATTGCATGAACCGGTCGCCCCAGAGCGAGCCGATCCAGAATCCGAGATTGATCAGGAATAAGGACGCGCGCGCCGCCGTGATCGCCAGTCGTTCGTATTGGCTCCCCAATCTTTTTGAAAGCCGATAGGCGGCGACGCCAATCAGGCCGAACACCACGATGGTCGCGGTCGGCTCCTGTATCCCCAGGAAATAGGTCGCATGCATGTAGCCGGTGCGCGAACCGAGGGAGGACGAAAGCGCCAGCACCGAGCCGACGATCAGGAGGCCGCTCCGCGCGATCACCCCGGCGAAGGCGAAACCGATGGCGATCACGAGGAACGTGATCGCCGACGCCTCGCCGAGGACAACCATCCCGCCGCCGAGCAGAAGCGCGCCGACCAGCACGCAGATATGAGCGAGAATTTGCCACTGTTTCCAGCGCGCATCGTAGAGCGCGAGTCCGCCGCCACCGACGATCAGGCCGATGACAACGCTGGTTGCCGCATTCGGCGCCAGCGCAAGCAAGCCGCAGCTCACGGCGATCACGCCGAAGCCGATGAGGATGTTGAAGGCGAGAGATCCGGTCTCGCCCGCCGCGAGCTGGCTGAGCTTCTCGAACTCGGCCTCCGTGATCTTGCCCTCCTCGCGGAGCCTCGTTAGGTCGAGCGTGACTTTCATCAGGAAGTCCTCGCGCTTCTGGCGCCGCCAATCAGCGGACGGTCGAAAGCGTCTCGACCGACACTCTGACAAGCAGCATAGGATACCAATGGGCAGCGGTGAAATACGTATTTGTCACCGTTGGTCCGGCGGCGGCAGTGGGTGAGGCAGCCGCCGCCATGCCCGACGCCGGCAACTTCTGCTGAGTTGGGCCGGCACGCGCCCCGGCGCGCCCAGCGTGCTTGGCACGCAAAGCGTGAGGGGTGCGCCACGCCTTACGAGGAGGGCGGCTCCGCCGCCCGGCGCGATATTCGCGCCTCTTGTTTTGTTGAGGGCGGCTCCGCCGCCCGGCCCGTACGCAAACGCGAATCGCGTGGACTCCGGCCTGTCAATAGGCTACAAATATGTCATATTTACGGAAAGTGACATAAATGACGATCAAGACAAAAATCGGCCCTGGCGGCCGGGTGGTGATTCCCGCCCGCATGCGGCGCTCGCTCGGCCTCGAGGTCGGCGACGCGGTGGCGGTGAGCCTGGGCGATGGGGACGTGCGCATCGCCGCCCTGGCGGCGACATTGCGCCAGGCGCAAGCCGCCGTGCGCCGCTTCGCCAAGGGCCGCTCTTTGACCCAACGCCTGATCCGGCAGAGGCGGACGGACGCCAAGCGTGGCTAGCGTCGTCCTCGACGCCTCGTCCGTGCTGGCGCTGTTGAACGACGAGCCGGGAGCCGGCGACGTGGCGGCGGCATTGCCCGACGCCGTGCTGTCGAGCGTCAATCTTTCGGAGGCGGCGGCGATCCTGGCGGAAATTGGCATGCCGGCCGAGGACGTGCGCGCGGTTCTCTCCGGACTCGGCGTCACCACCGTGCCGTTCGATGACGAGCTGGGATTCCTGGCCGCCGCCCTGCGCCCAATGACACGCGCGGCGGGCTTGTCGTTCGGCGACCGCGCCTGCTTGGCGCTCGCGCGGCAACGCGGGATCGCCGCCCTGACCGCCGACCGGGCGTGGACGCGGCTCAAGCTCGGCATCGAAATTCGCTTAATCCGCTAGACCAGGGGGCGAATTCCCGGAGGGCCAAAATGTCGTTGAACCCGCTCCTCGACGCCTCGCCGGTCATTTACGTTCACGCCTTCGCGGCCATGGCCGCGTTGACGCTGGGCATCGTCCAGCTTGCGGCGCCCAAGGGAACGCTGCCGCACCGGACGCTCGGCTGGACCTGGGTCGCGCTCATGGCGATTGTCGCCGCCGGATCGTTCCTCATTCACGAAATCAAGCTTTGGGGCGATTGGAGCCCTATTCACTTCCTCTCCATTTTCACCCTCGTCATGCTCGCCGTCGGGGTTGCCGCGGCGCGCGCCCATGACGTCAGCCGGCACAAGCGGGCGATGATCGGCATATTCGCCGGCGGATTGATTGTCGCCGGCATCTTCACCTTCCTTCCCGGGCGCATCATGCACGCGGTAGTTTTCGGCCCCTGACCGGCTTCCACCGCCGGTCGTGGGCTGATACAGTCCTCCCCAATGGGGGTATCAAATGGATAGGGAGGGGTACCAAACGGATAGGTTCTAGGATCAATTACCTGGTGAAAGTACCGGATGCATAGCTCATCCCTACTCGCGGCGGGGGCGCTGGCGCTGTCCCTGACCGCTTGCTCGGCGACGGGCCTAGACGGGGTTTTCGGCCCCCGCGATCCCGTCGATTACAGCGCGGCTTGGGCCGAGTTCCGGCCGCTGGCGGAAAAAGGCGATGCCCGCGCGCAAGCCGAACTCGGCGTCATGTTCGAGCGTGGCCATGGCGTGGCGGCGGACTACGCGCAAGCCGTCAAGTGGTACCGCCTTGCCGCCGAACAGGGCAACGCCCTGGCGCAGGTCCATCTCGGGCTGATGTACGAACACGGGCAGGGCGTGCGCCAAGACTTCGTGCAAGCCCATATGTGGATGAACCTCGCGGCGGCCAGATTGCCATCCGGAGACCCTCGGGAAGCGGCGGCGCGCCACCGCGATGACTTGGCGCGCCGCATGACCGTGGCGCAAGTCGCGCAAGCGCACGAATTGGCGCGCGGCTTTAAGCCGCCGAAGCAAGCGACGCCAACCGAGCCGGCGGCCAATCCGCCGCCAACCGCGCCGGCGGCCAATCCGCCGCCGCCTGCGTCCGCCGATCTGGTGCGTGAGATCCAGCGCCTTCTCGCCGCTCTCGGCCGCCATTCGGGGCCTGATGACGGGGCGCTGGGCGTCAAGACGCGCGCCGCGATTCGCGCTTTTCAGCGCGACAAGGCACTTGCCGTCGATGGCGAAGCGACTCCCGCGTTGAGGGCGTCGCTGCGGACCGAGATCGAGATCGCTTCCGTG
>CAZIVY010000399.1:0-1969 GCA_964542505.1 uncultured Rhodospirillaceae bacterium | reverse complement strand
AAAGCCGGCCCCCGCCATGCGCGCCAGCCTCGAGCCGATGCGCCCCGCGCCCACCAGGCCCAGCGTCTTGCCGGCAAGATCGGCGCCCATCCAGGCGGCGGTGGGCCACAGCCAGCCCCGCGCCGCCATGGCGCGCCCGATCGGCTGCAGCTTTTTCGCCAGCGCGATCATCAGGGCGAAGGCGCCTTCCGCCACCGTATCCTCGGCGTATTCGGGCACGTTGACCACCGGGATGCGCCGGCGCATGGCGGCCTGGATGTCGATGGCGTCGATGCCGACGCCGTATTTGACGATGCCCTTGAGGTGGACCGCCGCATCGATCACCCGCGCCGTGACCGGCGTGTAGCACATGAGGATCAGATCGGCGTCCCCCACCGCCGCCGCCAGTTCGTCCTCGCCGGTTCCATCGCGGAGCGTCACCAGCCGCACGCCCCGACCCGCCAGCCCGGCGTCGATGCGCGGGCACTCGAGCTCGGCGTCGGTGCGCACGGCCTTCACGGCCGCGTGGACCCCGCGTTCTCGCGCCCCCCCGCCAACAAGCGCGCCTCGTCGATGCCCGCCCGCCGGCAGGCGCAACTGAGCGTGTTGGCGAGCAGGCAGGCGATGGTCATCGGCCCGACGCCGCCCGGCACCGGGGTGATGGCGCCGGCGACCGCGGCCGCCTCGGCGAAGCAGACGTCGCCCACCAGGCGCGTCTTGCCGTCGGGCTTAAGCATGCGGTTGATGCCCACGTCGATGACCGTCGCGCCGGGCTTGATCCAATCGCCCCGCACCAGTTCCGCCCGCCCGGCGGCGGCCACCAGAATGTCGCCGCGGCGGCAGACGGCGGGCAGATCGCGGGTGTGCGAATGGGCGATGGTGACGGTGCAGTTTTCCCGCACCAGCAGCGCCGCCATGGGCCGGCCGACGATGCTCGAGCGCCCGATGATCACCGCCTCCCGTCCCGCCAGGTCGCCAAGCTGATGCCGGAGCATGATGAGGCAGCCCTGGGGCGTGCACGGCACGCAAACCGGCTGCCCCAAGGCCAGGCGCCCGACGATGAGCGGGTGAAATCCATCCACGTCCTTGGCCGGATCGACGGCCGCCAGCACGGCGGTGGTGTCCAGCGCCGCCGGCAGCGGCAATTGCACCAATATGCCGTCCACGCGCGGGTCGTCGTTGAGGCGCGCGATCAGCGCCAGAAGATTTTTCTGGCCGGTGGATGCGGGCAGATGGTGTTCCACCGACTCGATGCCGGCGGCGCGCGCCGCGACCCCCTTGTGCCGCACATAGATTTCGCTTGCCGGATCCTCGCCCACCCGCACCGCGGCCAAGGCCGGCGGACGCCCGGCGCGAGCGGTAAAAACCGCCACCTTGCGCGCCACTTCCGCCCGCAAGCTTACGGCCAGGGCCTTGCCGTCGATGACGGCGGCGCTCATGCGCCAAGCCCGCCGAGCCATGCGGCGAGGTGCGGCCCCAGCACGGCGCCGTCCCCCTTGACCAGCACCGCCTTGTGGCGGCCGGTGGCGCCGGCGATGAGCGACAGGGCGCGGCGCGGCAGCTTCCATTCGCGCGCCAGCAGCACCAGCAAGGCGTCGTTCGCCCGGCCTTTTTCCGCCGCGGCGGTGAGGCGGACCGCGAGTTCGGCGCCGCCGCTGGCGGTGGGTTTCAGTCCGGCGATCGCGTCGCGCCCGGCCTTTGGCGTCACCCGCACCGCGACCCGCACGCCCTCGGCCGTGACGGCGAACGGCGAGCCATCAACCAAGGTACTCCCACATCAGGCTGCGCACGAAGATCATGCCGAGGATCAGCACCACCGGCGAGACGTCGATGCCGCCCAGATTGGGTATCACCTTGCGCAGCGGGCGCAGCGCCGGCTCGGTGGCGCGGAAGAGGAAATCGCCCACGGCGTAGACGAAGCGGTTCTGGGTATTGACCACGTTGAGCGCGGCGAGCCAGCTCATGATCGCCGAGATGACGAGCACCCAGA
>CAZIVY010000398.1:0-5423 GCA_964542505.1 uncultured Rhodospirillaceae bacterium | reverse complement strand
CGGCATGACCTTCCATATGACGGGCACGCACGCGATCCACTGGCCCGGCACCAAGAACCCCATGCATGCGCGGTGCAGCGACACGATCCTGGTGACCGAGACCGGCTGCGAGACGCTGACGGACGGGATCGAACGGAAGCTGTTCGTGGCGTAACGCCCGGCGGTGCAGGCGGCGCGGCGCCCTGCCCCGGCGCGCCCGGGCAGCAGCGGCACGGGAGCGACGGCGCCGCAGGCCGCAGCGAAATCGCTTTTTTCTCACGCGGCGCGCTATATGCCGATCGAATGGACGGAGTTGAATCCGTAACGCGGTTTTTCCGCCGCGGCCGAGGGCAACAAGGCCGGCGTCAACGATAAGATCGCCAAATGGCGACCGACGTCGGCGCTTGACAATAGGTGCGGGAATGCCCGGTTCCACCGGCGGAGGCCGCTCGGACGTCCGCTCACCGCCCCAGAACGTGCCGCAATTGGCGTTCGCCGATCGGCATGGCGGCGCCGGCGGCGAAAGCGCACCATAGGAACTCATGCGGTTGGCCGGCGTAGTTCGGCGGCATGTCGTCCCCGGAGCGGTCCCGCAGCCAGGCCGAGGCGGCGTAACGCACCGAGAGCTCGTAGATGCGCCGCGCTTGCGCCGCTGGCGCCAGTTCGCGCAGGAACCGTTCGGCAAGTTCCCTGAGCGCGGCGTCGCGCTTGCGAATCGCCTCCTCGCGCCACCACGGCACTCCGCCACGGGGAAAGCGCAAGTCGAGCGCCTCGTCGAGCGAAGTGCACCTGTGGTGAAGAAAATCCGTCAGCCTGGTCCCAAGCCAACGCTTCTGCTCCTGGTCCAGCGGCTCGCCATTGAGGCAGCGCCGGCTGATTTCGCGCAGGAGTTTGATGGAGGCCAGCATGGCCATATTCCGTGTCGATTCGGGCTAGCGATCTCGTCCGCCTATGCCTGAGGCGCGTCTTGGCTGTCCGGTAGCGCCTGCCAGTCCTCACCGGCGGCGAAGACGCAGGTGATGCCGTTGGCGGCGGTCAGCAAGATGGTCCACGACCCGGCGGTGGAGACCAGGACTTCGATCAGCCGTCCATCTCCGGTGATACCCAGCGCCACTGGGTGTTCCTGGTAATGACGGGATAGCTTCTCGTGGACTTCCTGGCGAAGCGCGCAAGTCGCCTGCGCGGCGGTGGGTATCGCGAACCAGGCAATGAGGGCGATAAGGATGATTCTCGTCATGGCATGCCTCCTTCAGTGCAGTGGGGGGAATGCGAAAGCCGCGAGGCGCAGCGCGACCACGACCAAGCGGCGCGGGATAACGCCGAACGGAACAATGTATGAACGTTCATTCAAATTATGCCGACAAAAGCGGAGCCGATTGATGTATGAACGTTCATTCAATAGATGCCTACAAAAAAGGGCGACCAAAGTCGACGCAGTTCCATTCGTTGTGGCGGCCGGAACCTGAACCGCGACCGGAGCGTTGGCAAGAACTACGAATGAGCGATCATTCATTTTCGTGACAAGGTTCATGGTTTCGGTGCCGCTTTCATGGGGCTATTCCGGCTCGCGCAGCACGCGCAAGCACGCCGAAACAACGCGTTCGGTCAAGTCGGTGAGTTTGTGTCTAAGGCGGCCGAGCGCCTTGGCGTCGGCGACTTGAAGGATGGCCCCGACCAGAAGCGCCGTGGAGACATCGGGGTCTTGCTTCGGAATCTCGTTGCGCTTCACCGCTTCGTCGACGACCCGGCGAAACACGGTGTAGGGGAAGAGGATCTCGGTGCAACTGGCTTTGCGCAGCAATTCGTGGCGGGTGAAGAATACATAGGCCACCACGGCCCAGTCGCGTTCGAACAACTCGAACACATAGCTGACCATCGGCCGCAACTGGCTTTCGATGTCCTTATTCGCTTCGGCGATCTCGCGCAGGCGCAGGCCGATTTGTGAAAAACTGGTCGTGAACAGGTCCCAGACCAGTTCGTCCTTGCTGGCGTAATGGTTGTACATCGCGCCCTGGGACAGCCCCGCTGTCTGCGCAATGTCGCGGATCGAGGTTTCGGCGACGCCCTTGTCCACAAACAGGCGCAACGCCGTGTCCCTGATGCGTTCCTTGGTCTCTGGCGCAGGTGCCATAAGCGTCTTGTCCATACGTCGATATGAACGATCATTCATTCATCCCATAGCAGCCGCCGTCGTGTCAAGCGAAAAAATTGGGCTGCGCCGGCAACACGCAATTTGACCGGAACAGACCGTACGCGAATTGCGCGATCGCGAATCTGTCCACGGGGCTGGGTTGGGTTGCGGAAGTCCTGCGGCTTTGAACTTCCCGCCGAAGTGCGCACCAAGAATCGCTGTGCTGCTTGGGGTGCCGCATTCCGCAAGGTATGATTGCAACGGCGTACCCCCACGTTGCGCGAGCACAGATATGTGGCAGGCCGACGGTTCGAACGGCGGGGGTTGGGTTACCATGCAACGGGAGACATCAGCAGGGGGCTGCTCGGTTGACGTCGCGGATCGGCTGATCGCCCTGGCCCGCGACTTGGCGCTGGAGCTTCACCCCCGGCGGCGCCGCGTCCTGCATGTCAGCATTGACTCGCAAATCGAGCGCGATCTCGGATTCGATAGCCTGGCGCGGGTGGAGTTCCTTTTGCGCATCGAACGGGCTCTCAGGGTGCATTTGCCCGAGGACATTCTGGCCGAGGTGGAGACCTTGCGCGACCTGTTGACGGCGATCGCGGGCGCCACCGGCACGCCGGGTCCGGTCGGACCCGATAGGAGTTCGCCACTCACCGTCGGACCGGTCGAGGCCGCGCCCCCTACTCTCGAGACCCTGACCGGGGTGCTGGATTGGTATGCCGAACGGCAACCGGAACGGCCCCATGTGGTGATCGTGCGCGGCCGCGGCGAGGGGCAGACGATAACCTACCGGGCGCTGCATGACGACGCCCGCGCCGTAGCGCGCGGAATGCGGGCGCTTGGCCTCGCGCCAGGCGAGCGGGTGGCCATCATGCTGCCCACGGGCGCCGACTATTTCAGCGCCTTTTTCGGCGCGCTCTACGCCGGTGCGATCCCGGTGCCCATCTACCCGCCCATGCGCCTGGCGCAGATCGAGCGGCACTTGCTCACCCAGGCGGCGATTCTGCGCAACGCCGGGACGACACTGCTTGTCACCGCGCCCCGTTTCCGCGCGGTGGCCACGCTGTTGCGGACCAACGTGCCGGCGCTGCGCCAAGTCGAAAGCACGGAGTCCTTGCGCGCGGCGGGATCATCGGCGCTGGAACTGCCGGCGCCGACCGAGCGCACGGCGTTGTTGCAATACACCTCCGGCAGCACCAGCGAACCGAAAGGCGTCGTCCTCACCCACGCGAACATCCTGGCCAATATTCGGGCGATGGCGCAGGCGATCGAGGCCAGCCCGCGGGATGTCTTCGTGAGTTGGCTGCCGCTCTATCACGACATGGGGTTGATCGGCGCCTGGCTCGGTGGCCTGACCTGCGCCATGCCGGTGGTAATGATGTCGCCGCTGGCGTTCCTGATGCAGCCCGCGAACTGGCTGTGGGCGATTCACAAATACCGCGGTACGTTGTCGCTGGCGCCCAACTTCGCCTTCGAACTGTGCGTGCGCAAGATCGAGGATCGGGATATCGAGGGCGTCGATCTGAGCTCGCTGCGACTGGTGATGAATGGGGCGGAGCCGGTCGTGCCTTCGACCGTGCGGCGTTTCAGTGAACGTTTCCGCGCGTTCGGCTTTCGCCCCGAGGCGATGGCGCCGGTCTATGGCCTGGCCGAATGCACGGTCGGCCTGGCGTTTCCGCCGCTGCGGCGCCAACCCGTCATCGACCGCATTCAACGCCAACCGTTCGCCATGCGCGGCTTGGCGTTGCCCGCGGCGGCCGAGGATGCGGACGCGCTTGAGTTCGCCGCCTGCGGTTGGCCGCTGCCGGGCCACCAATTTCGCATCGTCGACGCCACCGGGCACGAGGCGCCGGAGCGGCACGAGGGGCGTTTGCAGTTTCGCGGCCCCTCGGCGACCAGCGGCTATTTCGGCGACCCGCAAAAAACCCGCGAATTACTCCACGGCGCCTGGTACGAGACCGGCGACCGGGCTTACATCGCGCAGGGTGACGTGTTTCCCACCGGCCGCATCAAGGACATCATCGTTCGCTCCGGGCGCAATATTCATCCGCAGGAGCTGGAGGACGCGGTTGGCGACATTCCCGGCATCCGCAAGGGCAGTGTCGCCGTGTTCGGCGGCGCCGACCCGCAAGCCGGCACCGAGCGGGTGATCCTGATCGCGGAAACACGCGAAAGCGAGGACGACGCCTTGGCCGCCTTGCGCGCGAAAATCCACGACGTCACGTCGACGCGTCTCGGCGGCGCCTTCGACGACATCATGTTCGTCCACCCGCACACCGTGCTCAAGACTTCCAGCGGCAAGATCCGCCGCGCCGCCAGCCGCAAGCTCTACGAAAGCGGCCGCCTTGACGCGCCGCCGCGACCCTTGTGGTGGCAGTTCGCGAGCGTGGCCTGGACCGGCGTAAGGGCGCAGGCGCGGCGCGCCCTGCAGGCCGCGGTCGAATTCATCTATGCCGGATACTGGTGGACAGTCGTCGGCCTCGTCGGCGGCGTCGGGTGGTTGGCGGTGGCGGCGCTGCCCGACCTGCGTTCGCGTTGGGTCGTGGCCCGCGCCGGGGCAAGGCTGCTCCTGGCCATTGCCGGCATGCGGCCCAAGGTGGAAGGCATGGAGCACCTGCCACGCCGAGGCGGGGTCGTCGTCGTCAATCACACCAGCTACCTCGATGGTCTGATCTTGTGCGCGGTACTTCCGGGCCGGCCCTTGTTCGTGGCCCTGGCGAAGGTGGGACGACGCATCGTTCCCGGCGTATTCCTGCGCCGATTGGGAACGCTCTTCCTCGATCCCGCGACGCCGGAAGGCGGCCTCGATGCCACTCGCGTGGCGCTCGGCCTGGCGCGCGCCGGACGGCGCCTGGTTTATTTTCCCGAAGGCCGCTTGGGGCGCGAGCCGGGGCTGATGAATTTTCATCTCGGCGCCTTCGTGGTGGCGGCAACCGCCGACGTGCCGGTCGTTCCCGTCGCTATCCTGGGGGCGCGCTCGGTCTTGCGTCCGCGGCAATGGTTCCCGCGCCGCGGCGCCCTTCGCGTCGTCATCGCGCCGCCGATCATGCCCGAGGGCCACGACTGGGCGGTCGCCATCCGCCTGCGCGATTTGGCGCGCGAGGAAATTCTCGACCGCTGCGAGGAGCCCGATCTGGCGGGGGACGAAACCGCGCCGTAGGCTTGTGAAGTTAGCCGGCGCCGATAATTATCGCCGGAACGTAGGTGACCAAGCCGACGACCATCAGCAGCACCAACAGGAACGGCAGGATTTCCCGGCAGATCTGCGCCAACGGCCGTTCGAACCGGATCGACGCCAGAAACAGGTTCA
>CAZIVY010000397.1:0-1557 GCA_964542505.1 uncultured Rhodospirillaceae bacterium | reverse complement strand
CAGCGGCATCCCGCTCGAGCGCATGAGCGTCAGCATGACCATGAACGGGGCGGTGCTGCCGGTGCTGGCCAGTTTCATCGTCGCCGGCGAGGAACAGGGCGTGCGCCAGGAAGACCTCTCCGGGACCATTCAGAACGACGTCCTGAAAGAGTTCATGGTGCGCAACACCTATATCTACCCGCCCGGGCCCTCGATGCGCATCGTGGCCGACGTCATCGCCTATACCGCGCGGCGGATGCCGAAATTCAACTCGATCTCGATTTCCGGCTATCACATGCAGGAGGCCGGGGCGACGGCCGTGCAGGAACTGGCCTTCACGCTCGCCGACGGCCTCGACTACGCGCGCGCCGCCCTGGCCCGGGGGCTGGACGTGGACGCCTTCGCCGGCCGGCTGTCGTTTTTTTTCGCCATCGGCATGAACTTCTTCATGGAGATCGCCAAGCTGCGCGCGGCGCGGCTGTTGTGGGCGAAAATGATGCGCCAGTTCAATCCAAAGAACCCCGCCAGCCTGATGCTGCGCACCCATTGCCAGACCTCGGGCGTCAGCCTGACCGAACAGGACCCCTTCAACAACGTGGTGCGCACGACGCTGGAAGCCCTGGCGGCGGTGCTGGGCGGCACCCAGTCGCTGCACACCAACGCGCTGGACGAGGCGGTGGCGCTGCCGACGGAATTTTCCGCCCGCATCGCCCGCAACACCCAGCTCATCCTGGCGGAAGAAAGCGGCGTCACCCATGTGGTCGATCCGCTGGGCGGCAGCTATTACGTCGAGGCGCTGACGGCGGCGCTGGTGCGCCACGCTTCCGAGTTGATCGAGGAAGTCGAGGCCATGGGCGGCATGACCAAGGCCATCGAAGCGGGGATGCCGAAACTCCGCATCGAGGAGGCGGCGGCGCGGCGGCAGGCGCGGGTCGACCGGGGCGAAGACACGATCGTCGGCGTCAACAAGTACCGGCCGGAGGAAGACACCAAGCCGAATTACCGCGAGGTGGACAACACGCGCGTGCGCGAGAGCCAAGTGGCGCGCCTGAAGGACGTGCGTGCGCGGCGCGACGACGCGGCCTGCCGGGCGGCGCTGGAGGCGTTGACGCGCGGCGCGGCGGGGGACGCCAATCTGCTCGAGCTCAGCATCGCGGCGGCGCGGGCGCGGGCCAGCGTCGGCGAGATCTCGGACGCCATGGAAAAGGTCTTTACCCGCCACCGCGCCACCATCCGCTCCATCGCCGGGGTGTACGGCGCGGCCTATGAGGGCGATCAGGGCTTCCGCCAGATCCAGACCGACATCGAGGCCTTCGCCCGCGACGAAGGACGGCGGCCGCGCATGCTGGTGGCCAAGTTGGGCCAGGACGGCCATGACCGCGGCGCCAAGATCATCGCCACCGCGTTCGCCGACCTCGGCTTCGACGTGGATATCGGGCCGCTGTTCCAGACGCCGGAAGAAGCGGCGCGCGACGCCGCCGAGAACGACGCCCATGTGATCGGCGTTTCCAGCCAGGCCGCCGGGCACAAGACCCTGGTGCCGGCGCTGGTCGAGGCGTTGCGCAAGGCCGGGGCCGG
>CAZIVY010000396.1:0-3313 GCA_964542505.1 uncultured Rhodospirillaceae bacterium | reverse complement strand
GCTCATCGACCTGATCGCCGACGGCACCATTTCGGGGCGGCTGGCCAAGGACGTGTTCGCGCTGATGGTGGAGACCGGCAAGGACGCCGGCGCCGTGGTCGAGGAAAAGGGCCTGCGCCAGGTGACCGACACCGGCTCCATCGAGGCCACCATCGCGGGTGTTCTGGCCGCCAACGCCGGCAAGGTGGCCGAATTCCGCTCGGGGAAGGAAAAGCTGTTCGGCTTCTTCGTCGGCCAGGTGATGAAAGCCAGCCAGGGCAAGGCGAACCCGGCGTTGGTGAACGAACTGCTGCGGAAGAAACTGCAAGGGTGAGGTGTCTCGATTGGCCGGCGAGGTCGCTTACGCGCCCGATGCGGCGAATCTTGCCGAGTTATTCGGGGCTGGAAGTGATATCCTATCTAATTGTCAACGTTCATTGCGCGCTATCTGTTTTTAGCCGATGAAGCGCCACTTTTCGCATAAGGTCTGGCCATGAGCATCACGACCACTCGGGTCGGTCAAGGCAAGCGGACCCGACTACTCAATCCTGGCGAGATCGCCGAGATTTCCGGCGAATACGTGATCGTAACCCGCGGCGGTGACGAAACTAGCGAAACCCGTCGCGTCGCCAAGGGCGAACCGATGCCGCCCACACCGCAATCGGGACAAAGGTATCGTTTGCGCCCGGTTACCCCGATTTACACGACCGTAGCCTCGGCCCAATCCATCGCCGCGACGGCAACGGAATTTCGCGCGGCTCTCGAACGTCTTGCCAAGAAATAGACGGCGATACTATCGGATCACCTTGAACGATGTGCGGGAGGCACACGCCGAGGCCATGACGTTCGGCGGCCTGCCCGGCGAGCGCGACCTCGGATTGGTTCAGTCGGCGATTGCCCGCCCTTACAGCGGATATCATCGAACCGTCGAACGCAAAGCTGCCGCGCTGGTCGAATCGCTCGCCCAGAATCACGGCTTCATCGATGGCAACAAGCGAACGACGCTCATTGCCGCTAATCTCTTTGTTGATCGCAGCGGCTACAAGCTCGTCGCACGCGAAGGCGATCTGAACATGGAGTTCGAGACCATGATCCTGGACGTGGTCGAGCATCGATTGGATTTCGATGCATTGGTTCAGTGGTTTCGCAGGCGACTCGAGGCGAAGTGATGTCCCACGGCAACCCGACAATCGAATGCTATTCCAAGTCCACCGGCGAATGCACTGATACCACGGCGCACTATTCCCAATCCGTCAAGGCCCAATGAACGCCGTTGGCGTTCATACTTGTCGCCGGCATCCGCGTCTTAAAATTCGAACGAGATCAAGGACGTGGATGGCCGGCCTGCGCCGGCGATGACGAACAGGAAGAGTCGTCGTCAATGAGAATTGGCATCAGCCGTCCTTGAACCCGATATCCCAGTGCGCGCCGTCGCAAAACGGCTTGTTCTTGGACTGGCCGCAGCGGCATAAAGTGTAATGCTCGGTTGAGGCGCCCGCGGCCCATGTTTCGTTGAGCAGCCTCGCGCCGCCCTCGACCAAGTAGGGGCCGTCCTTCGAGACGGTGATCGAGGGATCGCGCCGTTCGCCGCCGGCGACGCCATCGAGGGTGTAGCTCAGCGCCCCGGACGGGCATTTGCGGATAGTCTCGACGATGGCGGCAATGGCGCCGCCGTCAGGGTCAATCCACGGCTCGCTGCCATACTTGAACACCGTTTCAAGACCGTCCGTGCAGTGGCCCGCATGGGCGCAGATCGCCCGGTTGTCGTGAATCGTGATTCGCTTCCCCTTGTAGCTCCTGAGCTTGTCCGCGCCGCCATCCGCAAGGCGGGCGCCGGAAAAACCGTTCTTCTGATGCGTGCCATCGCAGAACGGCTTGTTCTTCGAGCCGCCGCAGCGGCAGAGCGCCGTGACCGGCTTGGTGGGGATGTTGTCCCCCTTGGCGTTGCGGAGGTTGGCGAGATTCTTGACCAGATAGGGACCGTTCGGCTTACATTCGATCGTCGGCGCCTCGCTCATTTCGGATTCCTTCCGCTGTCGTCCATAGCCCTGGCCCGGCGGCCGCCGGCGCGTCGCTGCCGGTAGCCGCCGGGCAACCCAATTTTCTCTATAAGTGTCCGAATGTTGTCAATCGCCTCTCACGCCACCGCGCGTTCGGCCATATGGCGGGCGGGCGCCGCCGACACGCCGCGCCCCCTGGCGCGACGTGGGGGGCCTTGCTAATTTGCCGAGACACCACAGGGAAGTGCTCCGATGATCGACCTTTATTATTGGCCGACGCCGAACGGCCACAAGATCACCATGTTCCTCGAAGAAGCGGGCGGCGACTACCGCATCTTCCCCGTCAACATCGGCAAGGGCGAGCAGTTCAAGCCCGATTTCCTGAAGATCGCCCCCAACAACCGCATGCCGGCGATTGTCGACCATGCGCCGGCGGACAAGGGCCAGCCCCTGTCGGTATTCGAGTCGGGCGCCATCCTGCTCTATCTGGCGGAAAAGACGGGTAAGTTCCTGGCGAAAGACTTGCGCCATCGGGTGCAAACGCTTGAATGGCTGTTCTGGCAGATGGGTGGCCTCGGCCCCATGGCCGGGCAGAACCACCATTTCAGCGTCTACGCCCCGGAAAAAATCCCTTACGCCATCGACCGCTATGTGGGCGAGACGGGGCGGCTTTACGCGGTTCTGGACAAGCGGTTGCAGGGCCGCGATTTCATCGCCGGCGATTACAGCATCGCCGACATGGCGGCCTATCCGTGGATCGTGCCCCACAAGCGGCAAGGCCAGAACCTGGACGATTTTCCGAATCTCGCGCGCTGGTTCGAGGCCATTCGCGCGCGGCCGGCGACCAAGCGCGCCTATGACAAAGGCGAGGTTTACAGGAGCAGCAGCCAGCCGGTGGTGACCGACGAAAGCCGCAAGATCCTGTTCGGACAGACCGCCGCCACCGTGCGCCGCACGGGCTCCTAGTGTTGTGGTTTCAACGCTTGATTCCCAATCAACGCATTGGAACCACAACACATCGTATTGGTTTTGCTAGTGTTACGATTCTGACGGTTCGGGAATGAACCGTCAGAATCGTAACACTAGCCGGCGGCGGTGAAGCGGGCCAAGCCCGCGATCAGATCGGCCTTGAGGTCGTCCACCGCTTCGAGGCCGATGTGGAAGCGCACCAGCGGTCCGGCGGTGATGGAGCGGGTGGCCGTGCGCGCGCGCGCCAGGCGCGCCGGCACCGCCAGGCTTTCGAAGCCGCCCCAGGAATAACCAAGCCCGAACAATTCAAGACCATCCAGGAAAGCCGCGACGGCATTCGGGCCGCAGGGCTTGAGCTCGACGGC
>CAZIVY010000395.1:0-6745 GCA_964542505.1 uncultured Rhodospirillaceae bacterium | reverse complement strand
CCAGGCCCACGGCGTCGTTGACGCGGCGCTCGAAAAGCCTGGCCGCGCCCTCGTTGATGACCGTGCCGAGATCGGTTTCGGGATCGGTGGGGTCGCCGAACTTGATCTTCTTCGCCTTCTCCACCACGCGGGCGACGAAAGCGTCGGCAATGCTGTCCACGGCAATGATGCGCTTGACGGCGGTGCAGCGCTGGCCGGAATTTTTCGTCGCGCCGGCGACAGCGAGTTCGGCCGCCTTGTCGGGGTCGGCGTCCTCCATGACGATGAGGGGATCGTTGCCGCCCAGTTCCAGCACCAGGCGCTTATAGCCCGCCGTGGCGGCGATCATCTTTCCCACCGGCACGCTGCCGGTGAAGGTCACCAGGTCGATCATCGGGTTGACGATCATCTCGGCGCCGATGTCTTCCGGCATGCCGGTGACCACCGACAGCATTTCGGGCGGCAGCCCGGCCTCGTACAGAATGTCGGCCAGGAGCAGCGCGGTGAGCGGCGTCGCTTCCGCCGGCTTGACCACGATGCGGTTGTTGGTGGCGATGGCGGGCGCGATCTTGTGCGCCACCATGTTGAGCGGGTGGTTGAAGGGGGTGATGGCGCTGATCACGCCCAGAAGCGGCTGGCGCATGGTGTAGATGCGCCGCGCCTTGCCGTGGGGGGTGATGTCGCAGGAAAAAATCTCGCCGTCGTCGTGGATGGCGATCTGGCCGGCGAGGGTGAAAACGTCATAGGCGCGGCCCACCTCGTAAAGCGAGTCCTTCATGGAGAGGCCCGATTCGGCGGTGATCACCTGGGCGATTTCTGCTTTCCGCTGGCTAAGCTTTTCCCCCGCCGTCATCAGTATGCGCTGGCGCTCATAGCGCGTGAGCTTGGACTTGAAGCCGTGGCCGATGCGAATGGCTTCGCGGGCATGTTCCGCCCGCCCGCGCGGCACCGAGCCGACGGCCAGGCCGGTATAAGGGTGAAAAACGTCGAGCCGCTCAGGCGTATCCACCTTGCGCCCGGCGATGCGCATGGCGTCGTGGCGGAGGGGCGCGGCGGGGGTAAGATTGCGTAGGGGCGCGGTCATGGCTGGTCCTCAATGAACATAATTGAGCGCGACATCGAAGATGTCGAAATTGCGCAGCCGCCGCCCCGGCGCGGATTCGGACGGGCGGTTGACGAGGAACGGCACCTGCTGTTCCGAGACGCCGCCGTGGGAGCGCAGCGGTTCGGTCAGCCCGGTCAGGTCGTGGCGGGCGCGGCTGGTGCCCAAAACCTTGTGGCGGGCGGAGACGACGACGATGTCGCCCATGCGGTCGGCGGGCAGCTCGAAGCGGGTGCAGGCGTCGGCGCGGGTCAAAACCAGATCGACGCCCGGCAATTGGCGCAGGCGGGGCAGCAATTGCGGCAACGCCGAGGCCTTGTTCAAATAGATGGTGGCGAATGAGCCCAGCGCCCCGTGGTGCACTACATAAGGATCGGTGATGGGCAGGATGACGCGGGTCGCGCCGGCGCCCTGCCAGCCATCGAGGACATCCTGCAGGTAGATGACGTCGGGGCGGCCTTCGCGGTCGTGCTTGGCGTTCATGCCGTGGTCGGCGGTGAGCGCTAGCGTGCAGCCCATGCGCTCCAGCGCCGCCAGGTAGCCATCCATCATGCGGTAGAAATCGTTGGCGGCCGGCGTGCCGGGGGCGTGCTTGTGCTGCACATAGTCGGTGGTGGACAGGTACATGATGTCGGGGCGGTCGCGGGCCATGAGCTTGACGCCGGCGGCGAAAACGAACTCGCTCAAATCGGCGCTGTAGACGGCGGGCAGCTTCTTGCCCGCCAGTTCCAGCACGCCCTCGATGCCGTTTTCCGCCACCGTGGCGCGATCCGCTTTTTCGGCGGAAAAGGCGCACGCCTTGCCGGGGCCGAGGACCAGCCCCTTGCCCAGCAGCGCGCGCAACTTGTCCTTGGCGGTGATCGCCGCGACGCGGGCGCCGGCGTCCTGGAAGGCCTTGAAGATGGTGTCGACGCGGAGGAATTTCGGGTCGTTCATCATCACCTCGGCGCCGGCCTCGCGGTCGTAGAAATAATTGCCGCAAATGCCGTGGACGCTGGGCGGCACGCCGGTGACGATGGAAATGTTGTTGGGGTTGGTGAAGCTCGGGACCACGCAATCGGCCAGGCGGTTCGTACCTTTCGCCAACATGTGGCCGAGGTAGGGGGCGAGGCCGGCCTCGGCGGCGCGTTCGATGTAGCCGGGCTCGGAGCCGTCGACGCACACCACCACCAGCGGCGCCGCCGGGCGGCGGTAGCTCCGCCCGTTGACCGTGACTTGCGCCGGGATGGGCTTGTTCATGCGGCCCGCGCCGGACCGCAGCGGCGCACTCCCATGTCGCCCAGGATGTCGCGGATGGCGGCCAAGACGCCGCGCATGTGCTCGGCCCGCAAGCGGCCGATGCAGCCGATGCGGAAGCTGTCGGCGACGGTCAGCTTGCCGGGGTAGATGACGTAGCCGCGCTCCTTCAGCCGCTCGTAGAATACGGGGAAGTCGAATTTCGGGTCGGCGGGCATGTGCACGGTGACGATGATGGGCGCCTGCAAGTGATCGGGCAACAGGGTCTTGAAGCCCAGCGCCCGCAAGCCCTCGATGAGGATGCGGCAGTTATCGGCGTAGCGGCGGCCGCGGCCGGCGACGCCGCCCTCGGCGAGGAATTCCTCGATCGCCTTGTGCAGCGCGACGATGACGTGAATGGGCGGGGTGAAGCGCCACTGGCCGTTGCCTTCCATGGCCGTCCATTGATCGTGGAGGTCGAGCACCAGCGAGCCGGCATTGCCCTTGGCTTGCGCCAGCGCCGCGGTGCGGCAGATGACGAGGCCCAGGCCCGGCACGCCTTCCAGGCACTTGTTGCTCGAGGCGGCCAAGGCGTCATAGGGCACGCTCGCCGCGTCGAGGGGGATGGCGCCGAAGGCGCTCATGGCGTCGACCAGAAGCCGCCGGCCCTCGGCTTGCACAACGCGGGCGATGGCCGCCACCGGGTTGAGGACTCCGGAGGTGGTTTCGCAATGGACCGCGAAGACATGGGTGATCGCCGGATCGGCGCGAAGTTGGGCCTCGACGGCGGCGGGCGAAGGCGGCGTGTCCTCGGGCGTCTCAAGCACGGCGCAGGCGCGCTTGTTCACGGCGCAGATACGGGCGGCGCGCTTGCCGTAGGCCCCGTTCGACAGCACCAGCATCTTGCCCCCCGGCGGCACGAAGGTCGTGATCATGGCTTCCACCGCGAACGTGCCGCTGCCCTGGAGCGGCACGGTGGTGTGCGTGCCCTCGGCGCCGGCGATGGCGGTGACGCGCTCGCGCACCTCGCGGTTGATGCGGATAAAGGCGGCGTCGCGCGAGCCCCAGTCGTGCACCATCGCCTCCTTGACGGCGCGCGACGTGGTGAGGGGGCCGGGGGTGAGCAGAAGCGGATCGCCGGTTTCCGACGATGCGGCGCGGTGGGGGGCGTTCATGGCGAGGGAAGGTCCCAAAGTGGCTGACGCGGGGTAGCCGACGCAGGCATTTTGCGCCCTGGAAGTTCCATAATACAAATGTATAATTCCAATAGCTGATATAGATATTGTCTATATGAACATCGCCCAGCTCCGCGCCTTTCACCGGGTGGCGCGCGAAGGCGGCTTCAGCGCCGCCGCCCGCGCCGCCGGCCTCAGCCAGCCGACGCTTTCGGGCCAGGTGAAGGCGCTGGAGGACAGCTACAGCACGCGGCTGTTCGAGCGCCGGGGCCGCGGCGCCCGGCTCACCGAAATGGGGCAAAACCTGTTCGCCGTATCGACGCGGTTGTTTGCCTTGGAGGACGAGGCGCAAACCCTGTTGTCGGGCAGCAAGTCGCTCGCCCGCGGCCATTTGCGCGTCAGCGCCGACAGCGCCTACCACGTCATCCCCATCCTCGCCGCCCTCAAGGAGCGCCACGCGGGGCTGACCTTTTCGCTCACCATCGGCAATTCGGCGGCGGTCTTGCAGCAGGTTTTCGATTCCGCCGCCGACGTGGCGGTGATGGCCAAGCTGACCTCGGACCCCCGGCTGCACAGCCTGCCATTCCGCCGCGACCGCCTGGTGCTGTTCGTGCCGCGAGCGCACCCGTGGGCGCGGGGCCGGCGGAAGATCGCGCTTGGCGCCCTGGCGGGGAGGGAGATGGTGCTGCGCGAGCGGGGATCGATCACCCGCGAGGTGTTCGAGCAGACGCTGGCGGCGGCGGGGATCACGCCCGGCGCGCTGTTCGAGGTGCAGACGCGGGAAGGCGTGCGCGAGGCGGTGGCGGCCGGATTCGGCGTCGGGGTGGTCTTCGAAAGCGAGTTCGGCGCCGACGACCGCTTCCGCCCGATCCGCGTCGCCGACGCCGACCTGGCGGTGGGCGAATACGCGGTGTGCCTGCAGCAGCGGCGCGGGCTGGCGCTGGTGCGCGCCTTCCTCGACATCGCGGCGAAACTCGCTGCCGCGCCCGGCGGTAGACGTCCTGAATCATGAAGCACGGTGTGACGCAGTTGTAATAATCGTTGTGCGCCGCCATCGATGGCGTATGCTTTCGGCGACCGCGATGAATGGCACCAGCATCCTGATCAATATCGTTGGCAGCGTCGCCCTGCTGCTGTGGGGCGTGCGCATGGTCCGCACGGGGGTGATTCGCGCCTTTGGGGCCCAGTTCCGCCGGGCGCTGGGCGCCTGCACGCGCAACCGCCTCGCCGCCTTCGGCAGCGGCGTCGCGGTGACCACGGTCCTGCAAAGCAGCACCGCCACGGCGCTGATGCTGTCCTCGTTCGCCACCCGCAATTTGATCGCGCTGCCGGTGGCGCTGGCGGCGATGCTGGGCGCCGACGTGGGATCGACGCTGGCGGCGCAAGTCTTTTCGTTCAATCTCGGCTGGCTGTCGCCGGCGGCGATCACGGTGGGCGTGGTGGCGTTCATGGCCGGCCGCGACGAAGGCACCAAGGGCCTGGGACGAGCGGTGATCGGGTTCGGCCTCATGCTGTTGGCGCTGGGGCTGTTGGCGGCGGCGGCGGCGCCGTTGCGCGCGTCCAGCACCTTCGCCATGGTGCTCGGCGCGCTGGGCGGCGAGCCGTTGCTGGCGGTGCTGGTCGCCGCCTTGGCCACCTGGCTGGCGCATTCGAGCCTGTCGATCGTGCTGCTGGTCATGTCGCTGGCGGCGTCGGGGGCGGTGCCGCTGCCGCTCGCCTTGGCGCTGGTGCTGGGGGCCAACCTGGGCGGGGCGGCGGTGCCGCTGGTGATGCAATCGGCGGCGCCGGCCGCCGCGCGGCGCATACCGCTGGGCAATCTGGCCATGCGCGCCGTGGGCATAATGCTGGCGCTGCCGGTCTTGGCCTACGTTCTGCCCTGGCTGATGCTCGTCGATCCGATGCCGGCCAGGGCGGTGATCAATTTCCATACCGCCTTCAACCTGGCGCTGGCGGCTCTCTTCCTGCCGTTCCTGGGACTTGTGGCGCGGCTCAACCTCAAGGTCATGCCCGACGCGCCGGCGGTCGAGGACCCGGGCCGTCCGCGCTACCTGGACCCCGATTGCATCGACAGCCCGTCGGAGGCGCTGGCCTGCGCCGCGCGCGAGACGCTGAACCTCGGCGATCAGGTGGCGCGGATGCTGCGCCTGACCATGGAGGCGCTGGAGCGCAACGACCCCAAACTGGTGCGCCAGATCGAACAGGCGGACAACGCCGTCGACAAGCTCTACGAGTCGATCAAGCTTTACCTGATCCAGTCGTCGCGGACGGAAAAATCGCTCGAGGACAGCCGGCGCAGCGTCGATATCCTCACCTTCACCACCAATCTCGAGCATATCGGCGACATCATCGACAAGAACCTGATGGAGCTGGCGACCAAGCGGGCCAAGGGCCGACTGCGCTTCTCGGACCAGGGCTGGGCCGAGATCAGCGCGCTCCACCAGCACGTGCTCGGCAACCTGCAACTCGCGCTCACCGTGTTCGTCTCCGACGACCCGGTGGTCGCGCGCCGCCTGCTGGCCGAGAAGGTCGAGGTGCGGCGCCTGGAGCGCGAGGCGTACGAAGGGCATCTCGAACGGCTCAAGGCCGGCATGGTGGAGAGCATCGAGACCAGCGCGCTCCACCTCGACGTGCTGCGCGACCTCAAGCGCATCCATTCGCACATCGTCGCCGTCGCGTACCCGATTCTCGAGCGGACCGGGGAGCTCGCGTCGAGCCGACTGCTGGCCGCCCCCGCCGATGGGCACCGGGCCAGGGCCATGGACGAGCCCGATGCGCGGCCCGCCGCCGACCCGTCATAGCGCGCCGAGCAGCCCGATCTCCTGATAGTACCGCTCGGCCCCCGGATGAAGCGGGATGGCGACGCCCTGGAGCGCGAACTCGACCCGGATCTCCTTGCCCTTCGGGTGGCCTTCGTCGAGCAGCTTGCGCGCGCTCTCGTGCCAGAGCGCGCTGGTGATGCCGTGCACCAGCTCGGCCTCGACCGTCTCCGCCACGACCCAGAGCGCGCCGACGCTCAGGGTCTCGATCGTGCCGACGCCGGCGTAGACGTCGGTCGGGATGAAGTCGCGCAGGAAGAACGGCTGGGCGCGCACGAGCTCGTCGAGCTCGGGCCCGTTGATCGGCACCAGCGCGATCGCCCTGTCCTCGGCCAGGGTTTCGATCACGGACATCGGGTAACCGCCGATCGAGAAGAAGGCGTCGATCTCGCCGGCCACCAGGGCCTCGGCGGACTTGTCGGGCGTCAGGTTGAGCTCGACGACGCCATCGCCGCCTA
>CAZIVY010000394.1:0-3372 GCA_964542505.1 uncultured Rhodospirillaceae bacterium | reverse complement strand
CCCAGGCCGACGCCATGCTCGCCGGTGCAGGTGCCGTCCATCGCCAGGGCGCGCGCCACCAGCCGGTCGTTCAGCCGCACCGCTTCGGCGAATTCCTCGGGCCGCTTGCGGTCGAGCACGAAGGTGATGTGGAAATTGCCGTCGCCGACGTGGCCGACGATGGGCGCCACGAGAAAACTTTGCTTGAGGTCGCGCTTGGTTTCCAGAATGCATTCGGCGAGGCGCGATATCGGCACGCACACGTCGGTCGCCCACATGTCGCAGCCGGCCCGCAGCGCCTTGTTGGCGTAGGCCGCGTCGTGCCGCGCCTGCCACAGCTTGCGCCGCTCGTCCTCGTCGGTCGTCCAGCGGAAATCGCCGCCGCCGTTTTCGCTGGCGATGGCCTGCACCGCCTCGGCCTGTTCCTTGACGCTGGCTGGCGTGCCGTGAAATTCCAGGAACAGCGTGTCGCGCACCGGATAATCCAGTTTCGCGTAGCGGTTGATCGCGTCCATCTGCACGTCGTCCAGCAGTTCGATGCGCGCGATCGGGATGCCGGACTGAATGGTGGCAATCACGGTATCTACGGACCCAGCCAAACTGGCGAAGCCGCACGTGGCGGCGGCGATGGCCTCGGGAATGCCGTAGAGGCGGAGGGTGATCTCGGTCATGACGCCGAGCGTGCCTTCCGAACCGACGAACAGCCGCGTGAGATCGTAACCGGCGGATGATTTCCGCGCCCGCCGCGCCGTGCGAATGACATTGCCGTCGGCCAGCACCGCCGTGACGCTCAGGACGTTGTCGCGCATGGTGCCGTAACGCACCGCGTTGGTGCCCGACGCCCGCGTCGCGGTCATGCCGCCGATGGAGGCGTCGGCGCCGGGGTCGATGGGAAAGAACAAGCCGGTGTCGCGCAGGTGCTCGTTCAATTGCTTGCGGGTGACGCCGGGCTCCACCACCACGTCCAAGTCCTCGGCGTGGACGGCGAGCACGCGGTTCATGCGCGTGCAGTCGAGGCTGATGCCGCCGTGGATGGGGATGACGTGGCCTTCAAGGGACGTGCCGGCGCCGAAGGGCACGATGGGCACCCCGTGGCGCGCCGCGACGCGCACGATGGCCACCACCTCGGAGGCGTTGAGCGGATAGGCCACCGCGTCCGGCAGCCTGGTAGCATGCCAGGCCTCGTCGTGGCCGTGCTGCTCGCGCACCGCGTGGGCGGTCGATAGCCGTTCGCCCAGCAGCGCCCTGACTTCCTCGACCGCGCTCTTGACGGCGTCCTCGACGCCCGCCTCGACGGCGCTCATTCCGGCCTCCTTGAACCCAAGGGCGCAGTCTAAGCCACCCCGCCCGCCCCTACAACGCAGCGGGCAGCGGCGCGCCTCTGGACAGCGGCCTCGTCCTTCGAGACGCCGCCTGACGGCGGCTCCTCGGGACGAACGGAACATAAGAAATACCCGCTCATCCTGAGGAGGCGCGGAGCGCCGTCTCGAAGGACGAGGCCGCGCCTTGGCCGGGGCGCCCCGCCTTCGCTATAGTCCGCCCATGATGATGCCGGCTACCCTGCAAGCCCCGGTCGAGGTGACGGGCCAGCGCGTGCTGCCCGAATGGATCGACTATAACGGCCACATGAACGTGGCCTATTACGTGCTCGCCTTCGACCGCGCGCTGGACAGCGTGTTCGACGGCCTCGGCATCGGCGCCGAATACGTGCGCCGCAGCGGGCATTCCTTCTTCATCCTCGAGGCCCACGTCACTTACATCCGCGAGGTGGTTGCCGGCGATCCGCTGCGCTTCGCCTTTCAGTTGCTCGACGCCGACGAGAAGCGCCTGCACTACGTGATCTCGATGTTTCACGCCGCGGACGGCTTTCTTGCCGCCCGCTCCGAGCAGATCTGCATGCACATCGACATGGCGGGCCGGCGCGCCGCGCCCATCCCTAAGGCCGCGCGCCAAAGGCTCAAATCGGTCCTGGCGGCGCACAGCGGTCTTCCGCGCCCGCCCGAGGTCGGCAGCGTCATCGCCATCCGCCGCCGGGCCAGCGCGTGAGCGCGAACGCCGTCCGCGCCGCCCTCCTGTTGGCCTGGGCCAGCCTGTCCGTGCCGGCGGCCGCCGAGGCCGCCTGCGCCGACGCCCCGGCGCCAGGGGTCAACTGGCAGCGCTGCAATTTCGACCGCGGCCACCTCGACGACCTCGACTTGACCGGCGCCAATTTGCGCGACGCGTCCTTTTCTTCCGCCAATTTGTCGCGCGCCAAGCTGCAGCGCATCGACGGCCGGCGGGCCAAGTTCATCGCCGCCAAACTGGCCGGCGCGCGCTTCGACGGCGCGCAACTGGCCGCCGCCGATTTCACCAGCGCCGATTTGACCGCCGCCAATCTAAGCAAGGTCGATGCCCGGCGGGCGCGCTTTTTCGGCGCCAAGCTCAACGGCGCCGACTTGACCGGGGCCAAGCTCGACGACGCCGACCTGTTCAACGCCGATCTTTCGGGCGCGCTGTGGGTGGACGGCAAGCTCCGCTGCGCGCCGGGTTCCATCGGCAATTGCAATCCCAACTGACGCTGCCGCCGCCCGGCAGTCGGTCCACGACGTTAAGAAAACAAATCCTGCTGCAATTGCTCTCGGGTCACGCCCAGATGATCCGCGATATCGGCGAGAATCGCCGCCAGCGTTCCGACGCGCAAGGCTTTGTGCATGGGGATGGTGACGTGATGTTCGCCGTTGCGCTCGGTGGTGAGCCGCAAGTGGCTGCCGCTCTGGCGCGTGATGCCGTAGCCGTGTTTGGCGAGCGCCCGCGAGAGTTCCTGGCCACCGACATCGCGCGGCAGCCTCATAGGCTCATGACTTCATCGCGCACGAAGTGGAGGCGGACGACCTTCGGGCGGCCGCCGTCCGGATAATGGCAGGCGACCGCGTCGCGAATCGCCGCGCGCAACTCAGCCAGGCTGTCGGCCTCGGTGAAAATGGACTGACCGAGAGCGCGGGCGAGGTAGCCCCCGTCCGGCGCCTCTTCGACCAGGAAAATAATCTCGCTCACTCGTCCCTCCAGACGAGACAATGATATCATGCTTTTGCCATGACTATTGGCCAGAAGGCGGCAGCGGGGCTGGCGCCGCTGCGCGCCGGGTTCCATCGGCAATTGCAACCCCAATTAGCCCGCGATCTGGGTTATAAGTTCCGCCCCATGTCCGAACCCGCCGCGATCCGCGATCCCCAACAGGCGGCGCCGGCCCCGTCTTGGCTCGCCAGCCTGAACGAGGCGCAGCGCCAGGCGGTGGAATGCGTGGAGGGGCCGCTTCTGGTGCTGGCCGGGGCCGGCACCGGCAAGACGCGGGTGCTGACCACGCGCATTTCCTACCTTCTGCACACGCGCCGCGCCTGGCCCTCGCAGATTCTG
>CAZIVY010000393.1:0-3273 GCA_964542505.1 uncultured Rhodospirillaceae bacterium | reverse complement strand
GGGGTCGATGCGGTACAGCCCCGCGAAGCCTAGCCCAAGCAGCGACAGCACGCCCACGGCGCGCCACAACCCAAGGCGCCGCTTGAGGCGGCGGCGCTCAATCAAGGCGTCGGTTTCCAAGGTCATGGCGTCGCTCCAGGCGGTTATCGCGCCCGCAACCTAGGCCTCGGTGCTCTCGGTTTCGCCGCCCTTGCTTTTGCGCGCCCGCTTCTTGGGCTTTTCGCTGGCGGGCTCCGCCTCGGCCTCGGCCGCGGGCTCGGCCGCGGGTTCGGCCGCTTTCGGCGCCGCCGCCGCATCGTCCTCGTCGCCGCCTTCCTTGGCCGCCCGTTCGCGGATGGCGGGACCGAGAATGTCGCCCAGGCTGGCGCCCGAATCCGACGAACCGTAAGCCGCCACCGCGTCTTTTTCGTCGGCGACTTCGCGCGCCTTGATCGACAGCGTCAGTTTGCGCGTCTTGGTGTCGATGGCGGTGATCTTGGCGTCCACCTTGTCGCCCACGGCGAAGCGCTCGGGCCGCTGTTCGCTGCGGTCGCGCGACAGCTCGCCAGCACGGATGTATCCCGTCAACTTGTCGAGGACGCTGACCGAGATCCCCTTGGCGTCGACCGCCGACACCTTGCAGGTGACCACGTCGCCCTTCTTCAGGTTCGAGGTGGCGGCGAAGGGGTCGCCGGCCAGTTGCTTGATGCCGAGCGAGATGCGCTCCTTGGCCACGTCCACGTCCAGCACCTGCGCCTTGACCATGTCGCCTTTCTTGAAGGCGGCGATCGCCTGTTCGCCGGGCTTTTCCCAATCGAGGTCGGAGAGGTGCACCATGCCGTCGACACCGCCGTCGAGGCCGACGAAAAGGCCGAATTCGGTGATGTTCTTGATCTCGCCCTCGATGACCGCGCCCACCGGTTGCTTGGCCGAGAAGGACTCCCACGGATTGGCCAGGCACTGCTTCAGGCCGAGGCTGATGCGCCGCTTGACCGGATCGACCTCCAGCACCATGACCTCGACCTCTTGGCTCGAGGACACGATCTTGCCCGGGTGGACGTTCTTCTTCACCCAGCTCATCTCGCTCACGTGCACCAGCCCCTCGACGCCGGGTTCCAACTCCACGAAGGCGCCGTAGTCGGTGATGTTGGTGACGCGGCCCTTGAACTTGACGCCCACCGGGTACTTGGCCTGCACGCCTTCCCACGGGTCGGCCTGCAGCTGCTTCATGCCGAGCGAAATGCGCTGGGTTTCCGGATTGACCCGGATCACCTGCACCTTGACCGTCTGTCCGACCGCTACCACTTCGGTCGGGTGATTCACCCGGCGCCAGGCGATGTCGGTGACGTGCAGCAGGCCGTCGATGCCGCCCAGGTCGACGAAGGCGCCGTAGTCGGTGATGTTCTTGACCATCCCTTCCAGGATCTGGCCTTCCTTGAGATTGGCCACCAGTTCCGTGCGCGTTTCGGCGCGGCTTTCCTCGAGCACCGCCCGCCGCGACACCACGATATTGCCGCGCCGGCGGTCCATTTTCAGGATCTGGAACTGCTGCACCGAGCCCATGAGCGGGCCGGCGTCGCGCATCGGGCGAATGTCGAGCTGGCTGCCGGGCAGGAACGCCATGGCGCCCGCGAGATCGACGGTGAAGCCGCCCTTGACGCGGCCGAAGATGACCCCGTCCACTTTCAGGTTGCCGGCAAACGACTGTTCCAGCTTTTCCCACGCTTCCTCGCGCCGCGCCTTGTCGCGGCTCAGCACCGCCTCGCCGACCGCGTTCTCGATGCGCTCGAGATAGACTTCAACCGTGTCGCCGACCTTGAGCTCGTTCGCCCGGCCGGGCGCGGCGAATTCCTTCAGCGCCACGCGCCCTTCGCACTTGAGCCCCACGTCGATGGTGGCGAAGTCGTTTTCGATGGAGACGATGGTCCCCTTGACCACGCTGCCTTCGAGGCTGGCGGCGCCGCCATACATCTGTTCGAACAAGGTGGCGAAGTTTTCTTCGGGCATTGCGCTGCTACCGCTAAGGGCGGCGGATTTGGCCATTCGTCTCTCCTGCTGGCGACCCTGCGAAGTCCAGGCCGACCGGCATTCGCCGGTGGGTCGTCACGGCCTCTTGCCCGCCTGCGGCGCAATGCGCGGGGTAGGGTGAATGGGCGGACGCCTGCGCCGGCGGCGTCCGATGCTCAAACTTATCGCCGATCATACTGAATTGGCGAACCGCGCGGCCACAATCGCGCGGGCCGCCGC
Organism: uncultured Rhodospirillaceae bacterium; assembly: GCA_964542505.1. Taxonomy (GTDB): domain Bacteria; phylum Pseudomonadota; class Alphaproteobacteria; order Ferrovibrionales; family Ferrovibrionaceae; genus CAZIVY01. Next base: position 1,047 of record CAZIVY010000393.1, on the reverse strand, counting down.
GAAAGCGGTTTCTATATCCAAATTCGTCGTGTCGAGCAAGTGCGCGTCCGCCGCCGGTTTGAGCGGCGCCGCCGACCGCTGCGCGTCGCGGGCATCCCGTGCCTTCAGGTCGGCCAGCACCTGCTCGGCGCTCGCCTCCGGCTGGCGCTCCCTCAACTCCCGCCAGCGGCGCCGGGCGCGCACCTCGGCGCTGGCGGTAACGAACAGTTTCACCTCGGCGTCCGGGCAGACGACGGTGCCGATGTCGCGCCCGTCAAGGACGGCGCCGGCGGCGTTGCCGGGCGGCTGGTGGGCGAAGCGCCGCTGGTAGTCGAGCAGCGCCTCGCGCACGGCGGGGATCGCCGCCACCCGCGAGGCGGCGTTGCCCACCGCCTCGCTCCGCAGCCCGTGGCCCTCGATGTCGGCCGCGTTCAGGGCCAGCGCCGCTTCCAGCGCCGCCGCCTCGTCGTCGGCATCATGGCCCTGGCGCAAGACCAGCGCCGCCACGGCGCGGTAGAGGAGGCCGGTGTCCAGATAGGCAAAACCGAATTCGGCCGCCAGCCGGCGCGCCAGCGTGCCCTTGCCAGCCGCCACCGGGCCATCCACGGCGACGATCATCCGGCGATCATGGTTCCTGGCCGGCGCCGCCGATGCGGGCGCCCATGCCGTTCATCAGCGACACGAAACCCGGAAAGCTGGTGTCGATCATCGTCGCGTCGTCGATGGCGATGGGCGCCGCCGCGACGCAGCCCAGCACCAGGAACGCCATGGCGATGCGGTGGTCCATATGGGTGGCGATCGTCGCGCCCCCCGCCGGCGGACGGCCGGACCCGCGCACGATCAGGCCGTCGGGGAGTTCCTCCACGTCCACGCCGCAGGCGGCCAGACCGCGCGCCATGGCCGCGATGCGGTCGCTTTCCTTCACCCTCAACTCGCCGATGCCCTGCATGCGGGTCTCGCCTTGGGCAAGGGCGGCGGCCACGCACAATATGGGGTACTCGTCGATCATCGTCGGCGCGCGTTCGGACGGCACGCTGACGCCCTTGAGCGGGCGCTGGCGCACAATCA
>CAZIVY010000392.1:0-1632 GCA_964542505.1 uncultured Rhodospirillaceae bacterium | reverse complement strand
CGAAGGCTGCGGCGACGTCGTCATGCTCGATCTGTTGGAAGCGTTCGGGCGCCATTTCCTGTCCTGGACTCACCGCTGGCTGAACGATGGTTTCGCGCCGGTGCGCGCGTCCTGGCAGGCCCGCGCCTACCGCGTGGGCGAAGACGTGACGGTGACATGCGCCGGCCGTACTTGTCAGGGCGCGTTCGCGGGCCTCGACGACGAGGGCGGAATTATTCTCGACGCGCCGCAGGGCCGCGTGGCGTTGCCGCTCGCGGAAGCGTTGCGCTCGCCGACCTGGCTCGGCTAGCGGGCCAGGCCGGCAAGCCGCGCGGTCAGAAGCGGTACTTGACCCCGACGGTGGCTTCGTACTGGTACATGCGGAGTTCGATGTTGTGCGCGGGGTTTCCGAATCCCGCCAGCGGGGGACCAGTCACGGAACCTTGCGGAGCGAACATGACGGCCGCCTCGAGCGACCAGGAGGGCCCAAGCTTGTATTCCGCCCCGCCGGTGAGGTGATGCTGGACAACCTGGGGCGCCAGGATGTTGAGCACGACGTCAGCTTCAGGGATTGGGCTGGTGTTATAGGCGTAGCCGGCCCGCCAGGTCAGGTCGGCGGACTTGCGCCACTCCACACCCAGCTTGAACACATTGACGTCGCGCCAGCCAAATCCCGGCCCGTTATCGGCGCCGGTAAAAACACTAGTGGGGGGTGGATTGGCGATCGCGTTCACCGTGCTGTACCAGATGTAGCGGAAATCGGCCATCAGCGTCAGGTTGGGCGTGACGTCCACCGCCACTCCCGCTTGCGCGCTGGCGGGAATGTCGAAATCGCCCTGCTCGGCGAGGAATGTCGCGTACTTGTCGAATTCGCGCATGTTAATGCGCGATGTGCCGGCCACGGCGAGGCGCACGCCGGGCGATATGCTAATTTCGGCGCCGCCGCGCACGCCGTAACCCCACGCCACATCCGTTGACGTATTTGTAACCCCGAACACGGTTAGTCCGTCGGCGCTGAATTGCTGGCGCGCCAGGATCGGGGCGACGCCGACGGCGACATTGCCGAACTGCTTGGCCAGCGCCACTGACAGAAAGGCCTGTTGTAGGTCGATACCCGCCGGGCCGGAGCAAAAGACGCCGGTGCCGCCGCCGCAAATCGCCGGATCCCGCGCCAGAGACGGATAGTCGGTTTTCATGCCGCCATTTTCGTAAAGCGTGACGCCGATGACATCCACGAACGCGTTCGGCGGCAGCCTGTAGCTCAACGCCAAATTGGGGATGAGGAAGTATTTGCTGTCGCTCTCGACAACGCCCGTGGGCGTGAACCCTGGCGGACCGCTGCCCTCGAGTTCGCGCCTGGGGCTGAAGAGCGAGAGGGACAAGCTCGCTTCGCTCGGGGCATGCACCAGCCCGGCGGGATTGAGAGCTGCCGCCGTGGCGTCGCGGCCATCGGCGATGCCCGCGCCCGCGAGCGCCTTGTGCCGCGCGCCGATAGCGTTCTGGAAATATCCCTCGGTGGCCTGCGCGGTCTCTGCGCCGCCCACCAGCGACAAACCGACGATCGCGGCGAGCGTATACGTTCCTTGCCGCGAGCGCGGCCGGCCAAGATCACTCATTGCCGGCTCCCCCAAGTTTGACCTGCCCGTCCAGGAG